>NZ_JBEZVK010000007.1:0-190691 GCF_040636955.1 Streptomyces sp. NPDC032472 | reverse complement strand
CCGCTCCCCCCGCGCCTCAAACGCCGGCCGGGCTGATTGGGTCCGGGCGGAGCCCGGTTTCGGGAAGGGGCGGGACTGGGGAACGGCTCCGCGCAGCGGGGCCCGGGGGCGGTGGGTAGAGTGATCGCGCGCAGGGGGCGGTAGCGCAGAGGTCGTCGCGCCTTCTCAGCAAGAGGGAGGACGCCGGTTCGAATCCGGTTCGCTCCCTGCGTACGAGCGCATGAAAGAAGCGGCGCCTCCCGAGACCGGGAGGCGCCGCTTCGTACGTTCGGCGTTACGCCTTGCGGAGGCGGAACGTCAGGGACAGGGACTCGTCCGTGAACGGGGCGCCGTACGCCTCGTCGCCCTCGCCCGCGGCGAAGTCCGTGGACAGGACCTCGTCGGCGATCAGGGCCGCGTGGTCCGTCAGGGCCGAGGTGACCTCGGCGTCCGTCGAGGACCACCGCAGGGCGATCCGGTCCGCGACGTCCAGCCCGGAGTTCTTGCGGGCCTCCTGGATCAGGCGGATCGCGTCACGCGCCAGCCCGGCGAGCCGCAGCTCAGGGGTGATCTCCAGGTCCAGGGCGACCGTCGCACCGGAGTCGGAGGCCACCGACCAGCCCTCACGCGGCGTCTCGGTGATGATGACCTCCTCCGGGGTCAGGACCACCGCCTCGCCGTTCACCTCCACCGTGGCCTCACCGGAGCGCAGGGCCAGCGACAGCGCCGCCGCGTCCGCCGCGGCCACGGCCTTGGCCACGTCCTGGACGCCCTTGCCGAACCGCTTGCCCAGCGCCCGGAAGTTCGCCTTCGCGGTGGTGTCCACCAGCGACCCGCCCACCTCGGAGAGGGAGGCCAGGGAGGAGACGTTCAGCTCCTCCGTGATCTGCGCCTGGAGGTCGGGGGTCAGGGCGTCGAAGCCCGCCGCGCCGACCAGGGCCCGCGACAGCGGCTGCCGGGTCTTGACCCCGGACTCGGCGCGCGTGGCGCGCCCCAGCTCGACCAGGCGCCGCACCAGCTGCATCTGCTGCGACAGCACCGGGTCGATCGCCGCCGTGTCGGCCGTCGGCCACGTGGACAGGTGCACCGACTCGGGGGCGTCCGGCGTGACCGGGACGACCATGTCCTGCCACACCCGCTCCGTGATGAAGGGCGTCAGCGGCGCCATGAGCCGCGTGACCGTCTCCACCACGTCGTGCAGCGTGCGCAGCGCCGCCTTGTCGCCCTGCCAGAACCGGCGGCGCGAGCGGCGCACGTACCAGTTCGACAGGTCGTCCACGAACGCGGACAGCAGCTTGCCGGCGCGCTGCGTGTCGTACGCCTCCATCGCCTCGGTGACCTCGGAGGTCAGGGCGTGCAGCTCGGACAGCAGCCAGCGGTCCAGGACCGTGCGCTCGGCCGGCGCCGGGTCGGCCGCCGACGGCGCCCAGCCCGAGGTGCGGGCGTACAGGGCCTGGAAGGCGACCGTGTTCCAGTACGTGAGGAGCGTCTTGCGGACGACCTCCTGGATCGTGCCGTGGCCGACGCGCCGCGCCGCCCACGGGGAGCCGCCGGCCGCCATGAACCAGCGCACCGCGTCCGCGCCGTGCTGGTCCATGAGCGGGATCGGCTGGAGGATGTTGCCCAGGTGCTTGGACATCTTGCGGCCGTCCTCGGCGAGGATGTGGCCCAGGCAGACCACGTTCTCGTACGAGGACTTGTCGAAGACCAGGGTGCCGACCGCCATCAGGGTGTAGAACCACCCGCGGGTCTGGTCGATCGCCTCGGAGATGAACTGCGCCGGGTAGCGCTTCTCGAAGACGTCCTTGTTCTTGTACGGGTAGCCCCACTGCGCGAACGGCATCGAGCCCGAGTCGTACCAGGCGTCGATGACCTCCGGGACGCGGACCGCGGTGTGCGCGCAGCCCTCGGCCGTGCAGGGGAAGGTGACGTCGTCGATGTACGGGCGGTGCGGGTCCAGGGACGAGTGGTCCTGGCCGGACAGTTCCGACAGCTCGGCGCGCGAGCCGATGCAGGTGAGGTGGCCCTCCTCGCAGCGCCAGATCGGCAGCGGGGTGCCCCAGTAGCGGTTGCGGGACAGCGCCCAGTCGATGTTGTTGTTCAGCCAGTCGCCGAAGCGGCCCTGCTTGACCGACTCGGGGAACCAGTTGGTCTTCTCGTTCTCCCGCAGCATCGCGTCCTTGACGGCGGTGGTGCGGATGTACCAGGACGGCTGCGCGTAGTAGAGCAGCGCGGTGTGGCAGCGCCAGCAGTGGGGGTAGCTGTGCTCGTAGGCGATGTGCTTGAAGAGCAGGCCGCGGGCGTCGAGGTCGGCGGTCAGCTTCTCGTCGGCCTTCTTGAAGAAGACGCCGCCGACCAGCGGGACCTCCTCGGCGAAGGTGCCGTCGGGGCGGACCGGGTTCACGACCGGCAGGCCGTACGCGCGGCAGACCGCGAGGTCGTCGGCGCCGAAGGCCGGGGCCTGGTGGACCAGACCGGTGCCGTCCTCGGTGGTGACGTAGTCCGCGTTGACCACGAAGTGGGCCGGGGCCTCGAAGGGCACCAGCTCGAAGGGGCGGCGGTAGGTCCAGCGCTCCATGTCCTTGCCGGTGAAGGTCTCGCCGGTGGCCTCCCAGCCCTCGCCGAGCGCCTTCTCCAGCAGCGGCTGCGCGACGACCAGCTTCTCGGTCCCGTTGCCGGCCACCACGTAGGTGACCTCGGGGTGCGCCGCGACGGCCGTGTTGGACACCAGGGTCCAGGGCGTGGTCGTCCAGACGAGGAGCGCCGCCTCGCCGGCCAGCGGGCCGGAGGTCAGGGGGAAGCGGACGAAGACGGAGGGGTCGACGACCGTCTCGTAGCCCTGGGCCAGCTCGTGGTCGGACAGGCCGGTGCCGCAGCGCGGGCACCAGGGGGCGACGCGGTGGTCCTGGACCAGCAGGCCCTTGTTGAAGATCTCCTTCAGGGACCACCAGACCGACTCCACGTACTCCGGGTCCATGGTCCGGTACGCCTCGTCGAGGTCGACCCAGTAGCCCATGCGGGTCGTGAGCTCGGTGAACGCGTCGGTGTGGCGGGTCACGGACTCGCGGCACTTGGCGTTGAACTCGGCGATGCCGTAGGCCTCGATGTCCTGCTTGCCGTTGAAGCCGAGCTCCTTCTCGACGGCGAGCTCGACGGGCAGGCCGTGGCAGTCCCAGCCGGCCTTGCGGGCCACGTGG
The DNA here is from genome assembly GCF_040636955.1 of Streptomyces sp. NPDC032472. NCBI lineage: Bacteria > Bacillati > Actinomycetota > Actinomycetes > Kitasatosporales > Streptomycetaceae > Streptomyces > Streptomyces sp. NPDC032472. The sequence goes on along the minus strand of NZ_JBEZVK010000007.1, from coordinate 187,515 downwards.
TAGCCGCGCATGGTGCGGAAGCGGGGGAAGACGTCCTTGAAGACGCGGGCCTCGATGTGGTGCGCGCCGGGCATGCCGTTCGCGGTCGGCGGGCCCTCGTAGAAGACCCATTCGGGGCGGCCCTCGGACTGCTCGAGGGTCTTGGCGAAGGTCTTGTGCTCCTGCCAGAACTCCAGGACGGCGTGCTCCAGCGCGGGCAGGTCGACCTGGGCGGGGACCTGGCGGTACTGCGGCGGGTTCGTCATGAGGCTTTTCGTCTTCCTCCGGCGGGTTTCGTCTCTCCGTCCGGAGGGACGAGAGCGCTCGGCTCCCGCGGTACCACCCTCCTTGGCCGCCGGACGGGTCCGGTGGCCCCCTCATTGGGGTGCGAGCCGGTTCTACTGACCCGCGGTGCGGGCGTTCTTCCGGCGGCTCAGGGGTGATCCTTCACGTCGCGCTCGCCCCCGGGCTCTCACCGTCCCCGGGTCGCTCACGGCTGCGTCCGACGCTACTCGTCCCCGTCCATGCCTTTCGCTGGGCCCAGTGTACGGGGCGGGGGCGTGCTCGGCAGACCGGTTTACGGGGGCCCGGGGGCGGGGCGCGGGCGGGGGCGCGGGGCGGCGTACGGGGGCGGGCGGTGGCTTGACCCGAACGGTCGGGTGCGCCGCTGGGGGATCGGGTGGGACGGGTGGGGCGGATTACCGGGCTCGCTGCTGGGCACAACGGATGCAGGTTGGCCTCGACGGACGCGTGCCCCGTTGCCGCGGGACGGGAGTCGATTTATCGTTCCGGCACGATTCGCGTGCAAGGTCACAGTATGTGAAGGGGCCGCGGCCATGGTGGCGAAAAAGACTGCCGGGAGTCCTCCCGAGAAGGCTGTCGGGAAGGCCGCCGAGAAGGCCGGGAAGGCAACCGGGAAGGCAGCCGTGAAGACGGCTGTGAAGACGGCCGTGAAGACGGCTGTGAAGACGGTGGCCAAGAAGGCCGCCACGGCGAAGAGGAGCCCGGCGGCGGCGAAGAAGACGGCGGCCGTGAAGTCCACGGCGAAGAAGGCGCCGGCCAAGAACTCCACCACGGCCAAGAACTCCACCACGGCCAAGAACTCCACGGTCGTGAAGACCGCGCCCACCAAGGCCACGGCCAAGGCCGCAGCCGGCAAGATCGCGGCCGGCAAGACCCCGGCCACCAAGGCGGCGGCCGAGAAGACCGCGGCCACCAAGGCGGCCGGCGCCCGCACGGCGGCCGCGACGACCGTGAGGAAGGCCACGGCCAAGGCGGCCGGGGCCGAGGGGGCGGCGCAGGCCGCGCAACAGACGGGAGCCCGGAAAGTGGTTGCCAAGAAGAGCACCGGCACGGCCAGGAAGACGGCTGCGGCCGCCACCAGCGGGCTGCCCAAGACGAGGGTGACCGCCGCCACGGCCCCCGGCGAGCTCGCCGTACGGCCCGGGGAGGACCCCTGGACCGCCGCGGAGGTCGCCGAGGCGCGGACCGAGCTGATGAGCGAGGTCACGCGGCTGCGCGCGGAGCTGCACGCGTCGGACGAGGCGATCTCGGGCCTGATGCGCGACTCCGGCGACGGCGCGGGCGACGACCAGGCCGACACCGGCACCAAGAACATCACCCGCGAGTCCGAGCTGGCCCTCGCCGCCAACGCGCGCGAGATGCTGGAGCAGACCGAGCGGGCCCTGGAACGGCTCGACGCGGGCACCTACGGGCTCTGCGAGAACTGCGGGAAGCCCATCGGCAAGGCCAGGATGCAGGCCTTCCCGCGGGCCACCCTGTGCGTGGACTGCAAGCAGAAGCAGGAGCGGCGCCACTAGGCCGGCCGCACGGGACGTCGCACGGGCAGCCGCACAAAAGGCCCGGCCCGGGCGGCGCCGACGGCGGACCCTGACGTACTCTCGTGCTCGTCAGGGTCCAGGAACCTGGCAGGACTGTGCCGTCGGAAACCTGGTTCGAGCTAGTTCGAGGGACTCACGTGACAGAGGCGGAGCGCATCATCGGTACGCCGGAGGTCGGGGACGACGCCCAGCCCGGTTCCGCAGCCCCCCGGGGGCGCCGGCGGATCGCTGCGCTGCTGGTGGTCGCCGTGCTCGCCTACCTGCTCGACCTCGGCAGCAAGATGGTCGTCGTCGCCAAGCTGGAGCACCAGCCGCCGATCCGGATCATCGGCGACCTGCTGAAGTTCGACGCGATCCGCAACCCCGGCGCCGCGTTCGGCTTCGGCGAGGCCTTCACGATCATCTTCACGCTGATCGCGGCCACCGTGATCGTGGTGATCGTCCGGCTCGCCCGCAAGCTGTACAGCCTGCCCTGGGCGATCGCGCTCGGCCTGCTGCTGGGCGGTGCGCTCGGCAACCTGACCGACCGGATCTTCCGCTCGCCGGGCGTCTTCCGCGGTGCCGTCGTCGACTTCGTCGCCCCCGCCCACTTCGCCGTCTTCAACCTCGCCGACTCGGCGATCGTCTGCGGCGGCATCCTGATCGTGCTGCTCTCGTTCAAGGGCCTGGACCCGGACGGCACGGTCCACAAGGACTGATCCGCGGGTCCCGGGAGGGCCTGCGCGGGGCTCGGCCGGGACGGGGCCCGCGCGGAGTCCGGCATACTCGACGGGTGAGTACGATTCCCGAGATCCGCACCCTGCCCGTTCCCGATGGCCTCGAAGGCGAGCGCGTCGACGCCGCCATCTCCCGTATGTTCGGGTTTTCCCGGACCAAGGCGGCCGAGCTCGCCGCCGCGGGCAAGGTCTCGGTCGACGGCAGTGTCGTCGGGAAGTCCGAGCGGGTGCACGGCGGCGCCTGGCTCGAGGTCGAGATGCCGGCCCCGCCGCGGGCGGTCGAGGTCGTCGCCGAGCCGGTGCCCGGCATGGAGATCATCCACGACGACGAGGACGTCGTCGTCATCATGAAGCCGGTCGGCGTCGCCGCCCACCCCAGCCCCGGCTGGACCGGCACCACCGTCATCGGCGGCCTCGCCGCCGCCGGCTACCGGATCTCCACCTCCGGCGCCGCCGAGCGCCAGGGCATCGTGCACCGCCTCGACGTCGGCACCTCCGGGCTGATGGCCGTCGCCAAGTCGGAGCGCGCGTACACCTCCCTGAAGAACCAGTTCCGCGAGCGGGTCGTGGACAAGCGGTACCACGCGCTGGTCCAGGGCCACCCGGACCCGATGAGCGGCACCATCGACGCGCCGATCGGCCGGCACCCCAGCGCGGACTACAAGTGGGCCGTCACCCAGGACGGCAAGCCGTCGGTCACCCACTACGACCTGATCGAGGCCTTCCGCGCCGCCTCGCTGCTGGACATCAAGCTGGAGACCGGCCGTACGCACCAGATCCGCGTGCACATGTCCGCGCACCGGCACCCGTGCGTCGGCGACCTCACGTACGGGGCCGACCCGACCATCGCCAAGCGGCTGAAGCTGACCCGCCAGTGGCTGCACGCGGTGCGGCTCGGGTTCGAGCACCCGGCGGACGGCCAGTGGGTGGAGTTCGAGAGCAGCTACCCGGCCGACCTGCAGCACGCGCTGGACGTGATCCGCGCCGAGAGCGAGTAGAACGGGCCCGATCCAGCCCGCGCGGCGTTTGAGCGCACCGGGCGCGGAGCGCCCGGGTCTTTCGGTCCCGCCGGCGTTCGAGGCGGACCGGATCCGGGCGGAGCCCGCCACGCGGCGGAGCCGCATGTCCGGCACAGCGGGAAGGGGCGGGGCGGGGAAGCCCAAATACCCGGGCACAGCGCAGCGTCCTGGCAGGGTGGGGGAGTGGATCAGCTCGCCCTGCTGTTCGTGCTGCTGCTCGGCGCGGTCGTCACCGTGCCGCTCGGGGACCGGCTCCGGCTGCCCGCGCCCGTCCTGATGACCATGGGCGGCGCCGCCCTCGCGCTCGTGCCCGCGGTGCCGAACGTCGACGTCCCGCCCGAGTACATCCTGCCGCTGGTGCTGCCGCCGCTGCTCTACGCCTCCGCGCAGCGCACCTCCTGGCGGCAGTTCGCCGCCAACGTCCGGCCCATCCTGCTCCTCGCCGTCGCCCTCGTCTTCGTCACCACGGCCGCCGTCGGCGCCGTCGCGCACGCGGTCGTCCCCGGGCTGCCGGTGGCCGCGGCCTTGGCGCTCGGCGCGCTGGTGGCCCCGCCCGACCCGGTCGCGGCCACGGCCGTCGCCGGTTCGCTCGGGCTGCCCCGCCGCATGGTGTCGATCCTGGAGGGCGAGGGCCTGTTCAACGACGTCACCGCGATCGTGCTCTACCACGTGGCCGTCGCCGCCACCGTCAGCGGCAGCTTCTCCTGGCCGGACGCCCTCGGCGAGTTCGTCCTGTCCGCCGTGGTGGCGCTCGCCGTCGGCGTCGGCCTCGGCTGGGCCGCCAACGCGCTGATGGGCCGGCTGGGCGACGCCACCCTCCAGATCGGGCTGACCCTGCTCGTGCCGTTCGTCTCGTACGTGGTCGCCGAGGAGCTCCACGGCTCGGGCGTGCTCGCCGTGCTCACCACCGCCCTGTTCCTCGCCGAGTACGCCACCGACGCCGACGACGTCCTCGGTCGGCTGGCCGGGCACACCTTCTGGGAGGTCGTGGACGTCCTGGTCACCGGCGTGGCCTTCGGCCTGATCGGGCTCGAACTGCACAACGTGTTCGGCGTCGCACGCGGCCGCGCGGCGGAGATGGCCGGCTGGGCGGCCGCCGTGGTCGCCGTCGTCGTCGGCGTCCGCCTGCTGTGGCTGCTGCCCGCCGGCTGGCTCGCCCAGCGGCTCCACTCGCGGCGCGACTACGACGAGGAGATCCCGCTCTCGTGGCGCGAGAGCGTGGTGATGTGGTGGGCCGGGATGCGCGGGGTGGCCTCGGTCGCCCTGGCGCTGGCCATCCCCCTCAGGGTCGACGGGGGCGCGCCCTTCCCGGCGCGGGACGAGATCATCTTCATCGCCTTCGCCGTGATCATGGCGACGCTGGTCTGCCAGGGCCTGACCCTGCCGTGGCTGGTGCGCCGGCTGGGCGTGGAGCCCGACACCGACGCCGAGCAGGAGATGGAGCGCCTCCTCGCGGTGCGCGCCGCCAAGGCCGCGAAGCGGCGCCTGAAGGAGATCGAGGAGGTGGAGGAGCTGCCGGAGGACCTGATGGAGCTGCTCTACCGGCGGGCGTACGACGTGGGCGCCCGCATCAGCCCCGAGATGGTGGACGAGGAGCGGCGCGAGGCGTACGCGAAGCGGGTCCAGCGCCTCCGCGACATCCAGCGGATCCAGAAGGAGATGATGTCCGCGGCCCGCCACGAGGTGCTGGCCGCGCGCAGCGAGCCGGGGGCCGACCCGGAGATCGTGGACCGGGTGCTGCGGCACCTGGACGTCCGCAGCCTGCGGACCCCCTGACGCGCGCCTTCAGAGTCCCGCCACGGGATCGCGGCCCGGGCCCGCCGGCGGGGGAGCGGCCGGGGACGTCGCGATGCGGGGCAGCGCGTACGGGTGGTGGGCCACCAGCCAGGCGAGCAGGCGCTCGCGGACCGCGCAGCGCACCGTCCAGATGTCGGAGCCGTCCTTGGCGGTGACCACCGCCCGGACCTGGATGGTGTGGGGTGTGGTGTCCGTCACGGCCAGGCCGGCGGTGCGGCCGTCCCAGGCCGGCACCTCGTCCAGGATCCGCTGGAGCTGCTCGCGCATCAGCTCCAGCGGGGCGCTGTGGTCCAGGTGCCAGTAGACGGTTCCGGTCATCTGCGCGCCGCCGCGGGACCAGTTCTCGTACGGCTTGGAGGTGAAATACGACACAGGCATCGTGATCCGGCGCTCGTCCCAGGTGCGGACCACCAGGAAGGTCAGCGTGATCTCCTCGACCGTGCCCCACTCGCCGTCCACCACCACGGTGTCGCCGATGCGGACGGTGTCGCCGAAGGCGATCTGCAGGCCGGCGAAGAGGTTGCCGAGGGTGGACTGGGCGGCGATGCCGGCGACGATGCCGATGAGGCCGGCCGAGGCCAGCATGGAGGCGCCGACGGCCCGCATCTCCGGGAAGGTCAGCAGCATCGCCGCCACCGAGACCACCACGACCACCGCCGTGACCACCCGGTGGATCAGCGTGATCTGCGTACGCACCCGGCGCACCCGCGCCTCGTCGGCGGTCCGGTCGGCGAAGCGGGCGTACGCGGAGTCCACGACGGCGGTCGCGATGCGCACCAGCAGCCAGGCCGCCGAGGCGATCAGGACGAGGACCAGGGTGCGCCCCACGGCGGTGGAGTGCTCGGGCAGGATCCGGGCCTGCCGGTAGGAGCCGCGCAGCAGCAGCGCGCACAGGAACACCTGGAACGACAGGCGGCAGCGGCGCAGCAGCCCCCACAGCGGGGTCTCGCCGTGCCGGGCGTCCGCGCGGAGCAGCAGCAGGTCCAGCAGCCACCCGGCGATCACGGTGATGACCAGCGCGCCGGCGATCGCGGTGAAGGGGCGCAGAACGGAGTCCGAGTCCATGGAGTTGAACGTAACCGGAACGGGGGCCCGGAAACTGGCACGATGGGGTGCATGAACATCGTGCTTTTCCATTCGACGTACGGGCTGCGGCCCGCGGTGCACGCGGCGGCCGACCGGCTGCGCGCGGCCGGGCACCGGGTGCAGGTGCCGGATCTGTTCGAGGGCCGCACCTTCGAGACGGTCGAGGAGGGCATGGAGTACCGGGACGAGCTCGGCCGCGACGAGCTGCTCAAGCGCGCGGTGCTCGCCGCCGCCCCCCACTCCGACGAGGGGCTGGTCTACGCGGGCTTCTCCTTCGGCGGTTCCCTGGCCCAGCACCTCGCACTGGCCGACGAGAAGGCGCGCGGGCTGCTGCTCCTGCACGGCACGGCGGACCTGGAGGAGGACGCGGCGGTCGACGACCTGCCGGTGCAGCTGCACGTCGCGGACCCGGACCCGTTCGAGTCGCACGACTGGCTGACGGCCTGGTACCTGCGGATGCAGCGGGCGGGCGCGGACGTGGAGGTGCACCGCTACCCGGGGGCCGGGCACCTGTTCACGGATCCGGAGCTGGAGGACTACGACGCGGAGGCCGCCGAGCAGACCTGGAAGGCGGCGCTCGCCTTCCTCGACAGCCTGTAGGACGCATGGGCCGGCGTCGGCGACGACGAGGGCCGGCGCAGACGCACGGAGGGGCAGGGCACGTTGTGTGCCCTGCCCCTCGTCTCATGGTGCCGTTACGGCTGCCGCGGCCGTGATCAGGCGCGGTACGCGGTCCACATGCTCTTCATGCGGGAGACCTGACCCGCGGTGAACTGGTACATGCACGAGTCGTACGTGTAGTCCATGAAGTTGTGGATCGGGTCCACGCCGGCCTTGCTGGTGCAGCTGTCGCGGCCGGTCGGGCACTCGAACGCGGCGCTCTTCTCGGCCGGGGTGTCGGCGACGGAGTCGCCGCTGCCCGTGCAGCCGCCCTGGAAGGTGTGGTACAGGCCCATCCAGTGGCCGACCTCGTGGGTGGCCGTGTCGCCCTCGTTGTAGTTGGCGGCGGAGCCGCCCGGCAGCGAGGAGTTGAGCAGGACCACGCCGTCCATGTTCGGCTGGGAGGCGTAGGAGCTCGGGAAGGTGGCCCAGCCGAGCAGGCCGCCGCCGAGGTCGGCGGTGTAGATGTTCAGCGCGTTCTTGCCGCCCTTGCGCAGCGCGGTCTTCATGTCCTTCTCGGCCTGGGTGCCGTCGGAGACCGTGTACCAGCTCGCGTTGTCGGTGTAGTCGGTTCCGGCCAGGGAGAACTGGAAGCCGGAGTCGACGTTGCCGTTGCCGTTGCCGCTGTAGGCGGCGTTGAGGACGGCGATCTGGTTGTTGATGTCCGTCGACGTCAGCTGGCCCTGGGAGCCGTTGGTGATGACGTGGACGTAGACCGGGATGGTGGTCGCGGCGGTGACCTCGGCGGCGCGCATCTGGCGCTGCGGGCCGACCTGGGCGAGCTTCTTGGCCAGGTCGGCGTCCATGGCCTTGACCTGGGAGTCCGTCACCTCGTTGGGCTCGGCGGCGTGCGCGGCCTTGGGCTTGGCGACGCGGGCGTTGGCGGCGGCGGCCGGCGCGTCGGCACAGGACTCGGCACCGGTCTTGGCCGCGGCCACGGTGGTGGGGGCGGTGAGCGGGGCAAACGCCAGGGTGCCGGCCAGGACGGCCGTGCCCATGAGGCGGCGGCGGAGCTTGGGGGATATGCGGGCAGCAGCGCGCACGTTGACTCCTCGCGAAGCGTGGTGGGGGGTGAGGGATTTCCTCACGCTGGCGCGAAGCTTATGTGTCCATGTCATGCATGCCGCAAGACCTTGAAGTAAAAGATTTGTTGCTTCTGGGTTTCCCGGGGCCCCTGGTCTGCACCAGGAGCCCCGTGTCACAAGAGAATTGACGGTCCGTCAGGATTCCGGCAGGAAGCTCAGTGGACCGGGTCCCAGCTCCGCTCCACCTTCTGCGTGCCGTTCAGCGTGCGGTACGAACGGGCCCAAGACGAGGTGGCGTCCTGCTTCCGCTTGTCGGAGACGACGTAGTAGTCCATCTGCGAGCGCTCGGCCGTCACGTCCAGCACGCCGTAGCCGTGCGAGTCCATGTCCAGCCACTTCGCGTGCCAGTTGGCGGAGCGGATGGCGGCTTCCGCGGCCAGCGAGACGGTGTGCGCCGGCACGTGCAGCAGGTCGTCGATGTTGTCCGAGGTCACCGACGTCACCACGAACTCCGTCGCGGCCGTCCCCGACCCCGGGTACGTCGCCATGTTCACCGGGACCTCGTTGGCCCAGGCCATGTGGATGTCGCCCGTCAGGAACACCGTGTTCTTGATGTTCCGGTCCTTCAGGTGGCCCAGCAGCTCCTTGCGGTCGTCGGTGTACCCGTCCCACTGGTCCGTGCTGATCGTGATGCCGCCCTCGGGCAGGCCGAGGAGCTTGGCGAGCGGCGCCAGCAGGTGCGCCGGCAGCGAGCCGAAGGCGACCGGGGAGATCATCACCGAGGTTCCGACCAGCTTCCAGGTCGCGTTCGAGCCCGCGAGGCCCGCCTTCAGCCAGTCCAGCTGGGCGCGCCCGGTGATGGTGCGCTCCGGGTCGTCCACCCCGCCGCTGCCTATCTTGACCTGCTGGGAGCGGAAACTGCGCAGGTCCAGCAGGTGCAGGTCGGCGAGGGTACCGAAGCGCAGCCGCCGGTAGACGGTGCCGGCGGTGGAGGTGCGGACCGGCATCCACTCGAAGTACGCCTGCTTGGCGGCGGCCGCGCGGACCGCCCAGTCGCCCTCGGTGCCCGGCGTGTGGTTCTCCGCGCCGCCCGACCAGGCGTCGTTGGCGAACTCGTGGTCGTCCCAGATGGCGACGATCGGGTGCGCGGCGTGCAGCGCCTGGAGGTCCCCGTCCGTCTTGTACTTCCCGTGCCGGGTGCGGTAGTCGGCGAGGGTGGTGATCTCGTGCTTCGGCTCGTGCGGGCGGACGACGTACTTCGCCTCGGGGTAGCCGCCGCTCTGGTACTCGTAGATGTAGTCGCCCAGGTGCAGCACGGCGTGCAGGTCGGTACGCGCGGCCAGGTGCCGGTAGGGGGAGAAGTAGCCCGACTCCCAGTTGGCGCAGGAGACCACGCCGAAGCGGACCCCGGGGGTCGTCGTGTCGTGGCCGGGCGCGGTCAGCGTCCGCCCGACCGGGGAGACGGTGCGGTCGGCGGTGAACCGGTAGAAGTACGGCGTCTGCGGCTTCAGTCCCCGTACGTCGGCCTTGACGGTGTGGTCGGCGGAGGCGCTCGCCGTGACCGTGCCGCTCGCGACGATCCGGGAGAAGCCCTTGTCCTCGGCCACTTCCCAGCCGACCCGGACGTCCGGGCCGGCGCCCGAGCCGGGCACGGCCTCGGGAGTCGGGGTGATGCGGGTCCACAGCAGGATGCCGTCGGGCAGCGGGTCGCCGGAGGCGACGCCGTGCAGGAAGGCGGGTCCGCTGTCCGCCGCCGAGGCGGTGGAGGTACCCAGGGCGGCCGCAGCGAAGGGCGTGAGGGCCGCGGTGGCCGCAGCGGCCTTGACGACCGTGCGGCGGCGGGGAGTTGCCGCGGTGTGGGAGGTGAGTTGACTGGTCACGGGCGATGATATTACTGACGGGTATAACCGCTGGTACAGCCCCGTGCAAGCAACAGGCGGGCGAACTTTCGAAGTTCGCCCGCCTGTTGGGTGGGGGTGCGGTCGGCCCGCTGCAGACCCGTCAGCCTGCTCCGGAACCGGTCAGCCCGCGAGGGCCTTGTCGACCGAGGCCGTGAAGGACTCCGGCGTCATCTTCTCGATCTCGATCTGCTTGCCGTCCATCTTCAGCGCCGGGGTGCCCTTGACGCCCGCCTTGTCGAAGAGCTTCGACATCTCGACAGCCCAGCGGTTGTACGTGCCGTCCTCGACGGCCTTCTTGAACTCGGCGTTGCCCTTGAGCGCCGGCACCTGGTCGGCGACCTTCAGCAGGTAGTCGTCCTTGCTGAACTTGTCGTCGCGCTCGTCCGGGTGGTTCTCCTTCGAGTACAGCGCCGCCTTGTACTCCAGGAACGCCTCGGGGCTGACGTTCAGCGCCGCGCCGAGCGCGCTGAGCGCGTTCTTCGAGCCGGTGCCGTGGAACGCGTTGTCGAGGAAGGTCGCACCGACGAACTGCAGCTTGTACTTGCCGGCGTCGACGTCCTTCTTCAGCTGCGGGCCGACGGTCTGCTCGAACTGGGAGCAGACCGGGCAGCGCGCGTCCTCGTACAGCTCAAGGGTCTTCTTGGCGTCGGCCTTGCCGATGACGACGGTCGTGCCGTCCTCGCCCGTGGTGTTCTTCGGGGCGACGAGCTCGGCCTTGGCGGCCTTCTCCCACTCGCCGGGCTGGCTGTTCTGGACGACCAGGTAGCCGATCCCGCCGGCCAGGGCGAGGACGGCGACGACCGCGCCGGCCACGAGCACCTGGCGGCGCACCTTGTCCTTCTTCGCCTGCTTCTCGCGCTCGGCGCGCAGCCGGTCGCGGGCCGCCGCCTTGTTCGCCTGGCTGTTGCGTGCACTCATGGTGGATCTCCGTGGGGTGGTGTGACGTGGGAAACGTCAGAGGTCGAAAGGGGGGGACGTGCCGTACGGGGTCAGGCGCACACGAGTGCGCCGCGCACGGGCGGCCCCCGGCGCCCCACGGAGTGGGCGGGGAAGCGGGTGCGGGCCGCCGGGCCCGCGGGATCCGGCCGGCGCCCGCGCCCCGCCCGACGGGCGGCGAGCGGTGCGGTGGCCGAGGCGGCCGCCAGGGTCAGCGGCCGGAAGGCGAGGGCGGCCACCGCGCGCAGCAGCCGGCCCAGCGCCCGCTCGCCGTGGCGCAGCCAGGCCGCGGCCAGCAGTCCGACCGAGACGTGCGCGCCGAGCAGCAGCCAGGGCGTCCACGGCCCCGGCGCGGCCAGCAGGGCGGCCGGGTCGGCGGCGGGGCCGGCCACCTCGGCCAGCGGCCCGCCCAGCGGGGCGCCGCCGCACAGCTCGTCCAGGCCGAGCGCGCGCAGCGGACCGGAGACGGGCCCGCCGGCCGGCCCGTAGCAGACGTGCTGGCCGGCGTTGAAGACGGTGTCGGCGGCCAGCTCCAGCGGCACCAGCAGGGCGGCGATGGGACCGAAACCCCGCTCGCGGCCCGCCAGCGCGTACGCGATCAGGAAGACCGCGGCGAAGGCCCCGCCCACCAGCGACGGCGGCAGCGGCACCCGCGACATCAGGACGTGCGAGCCGGCCGAGAGCAGCACGACGAGCGCGCTGAACAGCGCGGCCCGCAGCCCCCTGGTTCCTGCCCCTGATATGTCCATCGGCGCGAGTGTGCCACGACTCCCTGTGAAACCGTGCCCCCGGGTTCCGCGGGGGCCGGGTCCTACGGCCGGATCCGGCCGTTGCGGAAGAGGTCCACGAAGATCTGGTGGTCGGCGCGGGCCCGGGCCCCGTAGGCGTGCGCGAAGTCCACCAGGAGTGCGGCGAAGCCCTCCTCGTCGGCGGCGATCGCGGCGTCGATGGCGCGCTCCGTGGAGAACGGGACCAGGCTGTGCCCGCTGCCGGCCTCGTCGGCCGCGGCGTGCATGGTCGCGGTCGCCCGGCCCAGGTCGGCGACCACGGCCGCGATCTCCTCCGGCTCGTCCAGGTCCGACCAGTCCAGGTCCACCGCGTACGGGGAGACCTCGGCGACCAGCTGCCCGGCACCGTCCAGCTCCGTCCAGCCCAGCCACGGGTCGGCGTGCGCCTGGAGCGCCCGCTGCGAGATCACCGTGCGGTGCCCCTCGTGGCGGAAGTACTCGCGCACCGCCCGGTCGGTGATGTGCCGGGACACGGCGGGGGTCTGCGCCTGCTTGAGGTAGATCACCACGTCGTTCTCGAGGGCGTCGCTGTGGCCCTCCAGCAGGATGTTGTACGAGGGCAGGCCGGCCGAGCCGATGCCGACGCCGCGGCGGCCCACCACGTCCTTGACCCGGTAGGAGTCCGGGCGCACCAGCGATTCGTCGGGCAGGGTCTCCAGGTACCCGTCGAAGGCGGCCAGCACCTTGTACCGGGTCGCCGCGTCCAGCTCGATGGAGCCGCCGCCGGAGGTGAAGCGGCGCTCGTGGTCGCGGATCTCGGTCATCGAGTCCAGCAGGGAGAAGCGGGTGCGGGCGCGGGCCGAGCGCAGGGCGTCCAGCAGCGGGCCCCGGGAGGTGTCCAGGGTGAAGGAGGGGGGTTCCGGCAGGTCACCGGGCTTGGCGCCGCCGGAGGCCAGGACGTGGATCCGCTCCCGGTAGGCGGCCGCGTAGACCCGCACCAGCTCGCTGATCTGCTCGTCGGCGAGCGCCTTGGAGTAGCCGATGAGGGCGACGGAGGCGGCGAACCGCTTCAGGTCCCACGTGAAGGGGCCCACGTACGCCTCGTCGAAGTCGTTGACGTTGAAGACGAGGCGGCCGTTGGCGTCCATGTACGTGCCGAAGTTCTCGGCGTGCAGGTCGCCGTGGATCCACACCCGGCCGGTCCGGTCGTCCAGGTAGGGGCCGCCGTGCCGCTCGCGCTCCAGGTCGGCGTAGAAGAGGCAGGCCGTGCCGCGGTAGAAGGCGAAGGCGGAGGCCGCCATCTTGCGGAATTTGACCTGGAAGGCCGCGGGGTCGGCGGCGAGGAGCTCACCGAAGGCGGTGTCGAACACGTCGAGTATCTGCTCGGCGCGCTGTTCGTTCGTCGTCTCGGGGACCGCCATGGCGGGGTGCCTCCTGGTGCACGTGCTGGTACGGGTTCCGACCGACTGGACGCGGGAGCGGACCCTCTGGTTCTGCAACGCCCGACCGTACCGTCCGGTGCCCCGTATGTGTCACCCGTGGGACGTAGGATTCGAAGCTGCCCCCTCACGCCCCCCACCCGCCTCCAGGAGACCAGCGCCGTGGCCAAGACGCCGTTCACGCACCTGCACGTACATACCCAGTACTCCCTGCTGGACGGTGCTGCGCGGCTCAAGGACATGTTCGCCGCGTGCAATGAAATGGGCATGTCGCACATCGCCATGTCCGACCACGGCAACCTGCACGGCGCGTACGATTTCTTCCACTCGGCGCAGAAGGCCGGGATCACGCCGATCATCGGCATCGAGGCGTATGTCGCCCCCGAGTCCCGGCGCAACAAGCGGCGCATCCAGTGGGGCCAGCCCCACCAGAAGCGCGACGACGTCTCCGGCTCCGGCGGCTACACGCACAAGACGATCTGGGCGGCGAACAACACCGGCCTGCACAACCTCTTCCGGCTGTCCTCCGACGCGTACGCCGAGGGCTGGCTGACGAAGTGGCCGCGCATGGACAAGGAGACCATCGCCCAGTGGTCCGAGGGCCTGATCGCCTCCACCGGCTGCCCCTCCGGCGAGGTGCAGACCCGGCTGCGCCTCGGCCAGTTCGACGAGGCCCTCAAGGCGGCCTCGGACTACCAGGACATCTTCGGCAAGGAGCGGTACTTCCTGGAGCTGATGGACCACGGCATCGAGATCGAGCGCCGCGTCCGCGACGGCCTGCTGGAGATCGGCAAGAAGCTCGGCATCCCGCCGCTGGTGACCAACGACTCGCATTACACGTACGCGCACGAGGCCGGCGCCCACGACGCCCTGCTGTGCATCCAGACCGGCAAGAACCTCTCCGACCCGGACCGCTTCCGCTTCGACGGCTCCGGCTACTACCTGAAGTCCACGGAGGAGATGTACGCCATCGACTCCTCGGACGCCTGGCAGGAGGGCTGCGCCAACACCCGGCTGGTGGCGGAGCAGGTCGACACCGAGGGCATGTTCACCTTCCGCAACCTCATGCCGAAGTTCGACATCCCCGAGGGCTACACCGAGGTCACCTGGTTCCGCGAGGAGACCATGCGGGGCATGCACCGCCGCTTCCCCGGGGGGATCCCCGAGGACCGCATGAAGCAGGTCGAGTACGAGATGGACACGATCATCTCGATGGGCTTCCCCGGCTACTTCCTCGTGGTCGCCGACTTCATCATGTGGGCCAAGAACCAGGGCATCGCGGTCGGCCCCGGCCGAGGCTCCGCCGCCGGCTCGATCGTCGCGTACGCCATGGGCATCACCGACCTCGACCCGATCCCGCACGGCCTGATCTTCGAGCGCTTCCTCAACCCCGAGCGCATCTCCATGCCCGACGTCGACATCGACTTCGACGAGCGCCGGCGCGTCGAGGTGATCAGGTACGTCACCGAGAAGTACGGCGCCGACAAGGTCGCCATGATCGGCACCTACGGCACCATCAAGGCCAAGAACGCGATCAAGGACTCCGCGCGCGTCCTGGGCTACCCGTACGCCATGGGCGACCGGCTCACCAAGGCCATGCCCGCCGACGTCCTCGGCAAGGGCATCCCGCTCTCCGGCATCCTCGACCCGAACCACCCGCGCTACAGCGAGGCGGCCGAGATCCGCTCGATGTACGAGAACGAGCCGGACGTGAAGAAGGTCATCGACACCGCCCGCGGTGTGGAGGGCCTGGTCCGCCAGATGGGCGTGCACGCCGCCGGCGTGATCATGTCCAGCGAGCCGATCGTCGACCACGTGCCCGTCTGGGTGCGCCACACCGACCAGGTCACCATCACCCAGTGGGACTACCCGAGCTGCGAGTCCCTCGGCCTGCTGAAGATGGACTTCCTGGGCCTGCGCAACCTCACGATCATGGACGACGCCGTCAAGATGGTGAAGGCCAACAAGGGGATCGACATCGACCTCCTGGCCCTCCCGCTCGACGACCCCAAGACCTTCGAGCTGCTCCAGCGCGGCGACACCCTCGGCGTCTTCCAGTTCGACGGCGGACCCATGCGCTCCCTGCTGCGCCTGATGAAGCCCGACAACTTCGAAGACATCTCCGCCGTCTCGGCCCTCTACCGGCCGGGCCCGATGGGCATGAACTCGCACACGAACTACGCCCTGCGCAAGAACAAGCAGCAGGAGATCACCCCGATCCACCCCGAGCTGGAGAAGCCGCTCGAAGAGGTGCTCGCGGTCACCTACGGCCTGATCGTCTACCAGGAGCAGGTGCAGAAGGCCGCCCAGATCATCGCCGGCTACTCGCTCGGCGAGGCCGACATCCTGCGCCGCGTGATGGGCAAGAAGAAGCCCGAGGAGCTCGCCAAGAACTTCACGATCTTCCAGGCGGGCGCCCGCAAGAACGGCTACTCCGACGAAGCCATCCAGGCCCTGTGGGACGTGCTGGTCCCCTTCGCCGGCTACGCCTTCAACAAGGCCCACTCGGCTGCGTACGGCCTGGTCTCCTACTGGACCGCCTACCTCAAGGCCAACCACCCGGCCGAGTACATGGCGGGGCTCCTCACCTCGGTCAAGGACGACAAGGACAAGTCCGCGATCTACCTGAACGAGTGCCGCCGCATGGGCATCAAGGTGCTCCCGCCGAACGTCAACGAGTCGGAGTCCAACTTCGCCGCCCAGGGCGACGACGTGATCCTCTTCGGCCTCACCGCCGTCCGCAACGTCGGCCAGAACGTCGTCGACTCGATCATCAAGACCAGGAAGTCCAAGGGGAAGTACTCCTCCTTCCCCGACTTCCTGGACAAGGTCGAGGCCGTCGTCTGCAACAAGCGCACCATCGAGTCGCTGATCAAGGCCGGCGCGTACGACGAGATGGGCCACACCCGAAAGGGCCTGGTCGCCCACCACGAGTCGATGATCGACAACGTGGTCGCGGTCAAGCGCAAGGAGGCCGAGGGACAGTTCGACCTCTTCGGCGGAATGGGTGACGAGGACAGCAGCGAGCCCGGCTTCGGCCTCGACGTGGAGTTCTCCGACGTCGAGTGGGAGAAGTCCTACCTGCTCGCCCAGGAGCGCGAGATGCTCGGCCTGTACGTCTCCGACCACCCGCTCTTCGGCCTGGAGCACGTCCTGTCCGACAAGACGGACGCCGGCATCTCCCAGCTCACCGGCGGCGAGCACGCCGACGGCGCCGTCGTCACCATCGGCGGCATCATCTCCGGCCTCCAGCGGAAGATGACCAAGCAGGGCAACGCCTGGGCCATCGCCACCGTCGAGGACCTCGCCGGCTCCATCGAGTGCATGTTCTTCCCGGCGACCTACCAGCTCGTCTCCACCCAGCTGGTCGAGGACACCGTCGTCTTCGTCAAGGGCCGCCTCGACAAGCGCGAGGACGTCCCCCGGCTCGTCGCGATGGAGATGATGGTCCCCGACCTGTCCTCCGCCGGCACCAACGCCCCCGTCGTCCTCACCATCCCCACCGTCAAGGTCACCCCTCCGATGGTCACCCGGCTGGGCGAGATCCTGCGCCACCACAAGGGCAACACCGAGGTGCGGATCAAGCTCCAGGGGCCGCGGACCACCACCGTGCTGCGGCTCGACCGGCACCGGGTCCAGCCCGACCCGGCCCTCTTCGGCGACCTCAAGGTCCTCCTCGGCCCGTCCTGCCTGGCCGGCTGAGGCGGGTAGGGGCCCGCCGCCGCTGCTGCCGCGCATGAGGAAGGGCGCGCCCGGAACCCGGGCGCGCCCTTCCTGCGTACTGCCGTACTGCCGTACTGCCGTGCGGCTCAGACGGCCTCAGTTGTGGCCGAAGCGCTTCTGCTTGCCCTTGCGCGCCATGTCCATGGGACTCGGCGAAGCGGAGGGGGACTCGTGCGGCGCATCCGCCGAGCTCCTCGACGCGTCCTGCTGGCCGGAGCGGGTCTGCTGCTTGGCAGGGGTCTTCTGGTTCTTGTTCTTGGCCATGGTGGAGCCTCCGTGAGGGTCTAGGGGCCAGGACCGCCTTCACACTCACACAGCACTGCAAACCACGCATTTTGGATCTTTACTGCGCGTAGTCGGCAGAACCGTGAACTCCGCCACGCCGATGATCGAGTTCCGGCCGTCAACACCCTTGCGGTCGGGCAGACTCGGGGAAAACCCGAGGACCCCCCCCACGGAAGAGGTGGAACGCGTGGACCGCTGCGTCGTCCTGGTGGACGCCGGCTATCTGCTGGGCGCCGCCGCCAGCCTTCTCGCGGGGGAGCCCTCCCGCTCCCGCATCACCGTCGACCACGCCGCCCTCATCCAGGGCCTGCGCGAACGGGCCGAGGCCGACACCGCCCAGCCCCTGCTGCGCATCTACTGGTTCGACGGCGCACCCGACCGGGTGCCCCAGCCCGAGCACCGCAGGCTCCGCGTCATGCCCCGGGTCACCGTCCGGCTGGGCGCCCTGACCCGCAGCGACGGCCGCTGGGCCCAGAAGGGCGTCGACGCCGCCATGCACGCCGAGCTCACCGAACTCGCCCGCAACCGCGCCTGCTCCGACGTGGTGCTCGTCACCGGCGACGGAGACCTGCTGCCCGGCCTGATGTCCGCCAAGGAGCACGGCGTCGCCGTCCACCTGTGGGCCGTCCAGGCCGCCGACGGCGACTACAACCAGTCCGAGGACCTCGTCGCCGAGGCCGACGAACGCCGCGTCCTGGACCGGGCCTGGATCACCCGCGCCGTCCGCGCCAGGGACCTCGCCGGGCTCTGCTCGCCGCCGCCCGCACCGCGCCCCGAGATCGCCGCGATCCTCTCCGCGCCGCTGCCCGAGGCCGCCCTCGCCGAGGCCGCCCGCAGCGCCGGAGGCAACGGCGCCCCCGCCGCCGCCCCCGTCCCGCCCGAGGCCGGCACCGCCGCCCCCGTGCCCGCCCCCGCCGTCGGCGGCAAGACCGTACCCACCCCGAAGGACCTCGCCGGCTCCCTGCGGGCACCCGGCCAGCAGGGCGGCCCCGGGCACACCGCCGCCCCCTCCCCGGCCGGCAGCGCCCTGCGGTGGTCCTCCGACAAGGGCTGGATCGACCGGCCCGGACCGCTCGGCGAGCCCGCCGAGACCGCCTCCCTGCCCACCCTCGCCCAGCTCACCAGCGCCGAGCAGCGCTGGGCCGACCGCGAGGAGGACATCACCACCGTCGGCGGCGACCCCTTCGAGGTCGGCCAGGTCTTCGCCCGGCGCTGGATGGAACGCCTCCCCGAAGCCGTCCACCTGCACAAGCTCGCCACCATGTACCCCCGGATCCCGCACCGCATCGACGGGGAGCTGCTGCGCTACGCCGCCCGCTTCGGGCTGCTCGCCCACAAGGACGACCAGATCGACGAACACGACCGCTACGCCATCCGCGCCGGGTTCTGGCGGGAGATCGACGTCCGCGCCGCCGCCGAGCACGTGGCCGGTACGGCGGCCGCCGTACCGGGCGGCCCCGCGACCCCGGCGGCCGAGTAGGGCCGCGAGCCGCGTAGGCTGCTCCCTCGTGAGTACGGGCACAGCACCAGCAAGACCGCCGGGCAGCCGCAGCACGGCAGCGGCCGCGGCAGCCGCCGCGACAGCGGCCGAGGGCGCGGTCTGCACGGTGCGTGACCTGGTCAAGACCTATCCCGCCGTACGCGGCCGGCGCGGGACCCCCGCCCTGCCAGAGACCCGCGCCACCGACGGGATCTGCCTCGACGTCCGGCGCGGCGAGATCTTCGGCCTGCTCGGGCCCAACGGCGCCGGCAAGTCCACCCTGGTCCGGCAGCTGACCGGGCTCCTGCGGCCCGACTCCGGCTCCGTCACCCTGCTCGGCCACGACCTCGTACGCCACCCCGAGCGGGCCTCCCGGCTCCTGGCCTACCTCGGGCAGGAGTCCACCGCCCTCGACGAGCTCACCGTGGCCCTCGCCGCCGAGACCACCGGGCGGCTGCGCGGACTCGACGCCCGCGCCGCCCGCGCCGCCCGCGACGCCGTCCTGGAGGAGCTCGGGCTGACCGGGATCGCCGGCCGGCCCCTGAAGAAGCTCTCCGGCGGCCAGCGGCGCCTCGCCTGCTTCGCCGCCGCCCTCGTGGGCGAGCGGGCGGTACTGGTGCTCGACGAGCCCACCACCGGCATGGACCCCGTGGCCCGGCGGGCCGTGTGGGCGGCCGTGGACCGGCGCCGCGCCGAACACGGCGCCACCGTGCTGCTCGTCACCCACAACGTGATCGAGGCCGAGACCGTCCTCGACCGGGTCGCCGTCATCGACCAGGGCAAGGTCATCGCCTGCGACACCCCGGCCGGACTGAAGGCCATGGTCTCCGACGAGGTCCGCCTCGAACTGGTCTGGCGCAGCGCGCCCCCGCTCGACGTCCCCGAGGTCGCGGCCCTCGCCGCCGCGGCCGCCGAATCCGGCCGGCGCTGGGTGCTGCGCCTCGCCCCCGACGCGGCGCGCGCCGCCGTCGCGGCGGTCACCGGCGGACCCGCCTTCGCGGCCCTCGACGACTTCACGCTGGCGACCCCGAGCCTGGAGGACGTCTACCTCGCGCTGGGCGGACGCACCACGAAGGGACTGGTGAAGTCGTGAGCTCCGGCCTGGCTCCCGCCCCCGGTGTGCTCGCCCCGCGGGCCCGGCTCCTGCCGTCCCTGTCCGCCGTGTACCGGGCGCAGCTCTCCCGGGCCCGGGTGGCGCGGATCCCGCTGCTGTTCGTGGCCACCTTCCAGTCCGTCGGGATCATGATCCTGATGCGGGGCGTGGTCGACGGAGGCTCGGAGGCGCGGGCGGTGGTCGCCGGCTCCTCCGTGCTGGTGGTCGCCTTCGTCGCGCTGAACCTGCTCGCCCAGTACTTCGGTCAGCTGCGGGCGAGCGGCGGGCTCGACCACTACGCCACGCTGCCGGTGCCGCCCGCCTCCGTCGTGCTCGGCGCGGCCGCCGCGTACGCCTCCTTCACCCTGCCCGGCACGCTGGTCACCGCGGTGTTCGGGTGCGTGCTGTTCGGGCTGCCGATGGGCGGGCTGTGGATCCTGGGCGCCGTCGTGCCGCTGGCCGGGGCCGCCCTGGCCGGGCTGGGCGCGGCCCTCGGGCTGCTCGCGCCGCGGCAGGAGCTGGCCACCCTCGCCGGGCAGCTCGGCATGTCCGCGGCGCTGCTGCTGGGGGTGCTGCCGCCCGAGCGGATGCCGGACGTGATCGTGTGGGCTCGGGACCTGCTCCCCTCGACGTACGGAGTGGAGGCCTTCGCACGGACCTTCGCCCCGCACCCGGACTGGGCGGGGGTCTGCCTGGACCTCGGCGTGTGCGGGGCGGTCGGCGTGCTCTCGCTGGCCGTCGCCACGTGGGCGTACCGCCGGGCGGCGGTCCGCTGAGGCCCCCCGACCGTTGTCGTCCTCCGGCCACCGGTGCGGTCGCGTCGGCGACGAGGACACCTGGCACGATGTGGGAGTGACCGAAGCCGTGACCACGCCGAACCCGTTCGAACCGCCGCAGCACCAGCCGTCCGTCGGCGCGCCCGAGGGCCCTGAGGGGCGCATCACCGCCGGGGACGTCCGCGACGGCGCCGCGATCACCCTCGTCGTGGGGGTGGCCGGGGTGCTCCTCGGGCTCCTGTGGGTGTGGCTCGCGCCGCGGGCGCAGTACGTGTCCAACGGCGAGGCCGTGTTCCTGCGCAACACCGAGAGCGAGGCCCGGATCGGGGCCGACGCGATGTTCCTGCTGCTGTCGGTGGGGCTGGGCCTGCTGAGCGGGGGGCTGGCCTTCCTGTGGCGGCGCCGCGGGGGTGTACCGCAGGTGGTCGGCCTCGGGGTGGGCTCCTGCCTGGCCGCTCTGTTGGGCTGGCGGGTGGGTCTGTGGCTGGGCCCGACCCAGGACGTGGCCGCGGCCGCGCTCCGGGCCGGCAAGGGCGTCCCCTTCGATGCCCCGTTCCAGCTGCTCGCCCACGGCGTCCTGCTGGGCTGGCCGATGGCGGCCCTGGCCCTCCACCTGGCCCTCACGGTCGTGTTCTCCCCGCACGACCCGGCCCCGGCCCAGGGGTCGGACGGGTCCGCATACCCTCCGCCGCACGTCCACGACGGGTCCACCCCGGAGTCCCCGCAGCCCTGACGGCCGACCCCCGTTCCGGGCGCTTCGCGCCCGGTGCGCTCAAACGCCGCGCGGGCTGAAATCAGCCCCGCCGGCGATTGAGGCAGGCGGGCCGGGGCCGCAGGCCACGGTTTCGGGAAGGGGCGGGGTGGGGAACGGCTCCGTGCAGCGGGGTCCGGCCACGGCAGCGGGGTCCGGCTACGGGCGGGCGATGGGGGCCACGGTGGCCGAGGTCAGGGCGGCCAGGGCCGCGGGGGCCAGCTCGACCTCCAGTCCCCGGCGGCCCGCAGAGACGCAGACCGTGGCGTGGGATGACGCCGACGCGTCCAGGACCGTGCGCAGCCGCTTCCGCTGGCCCAGCGGGGAGATGCCCCCCACCACGTACCCGGTCGTCCGCTCGGCGAGGCCCGGATCCGCCATCACTGCCCGCTTCGCCCCCACCGCCGCAGCCAGCGCCTTCAAATCCAGGCTCCCGGAAACCGGCACGACGGCCACCGTCAGCACGCCGTCCACGTCCGTGACGAGCGTCTTGAAGACCTGGTCCGGGCTCACGCCCATCGCCTCCGCCGCCTCCTGCCCGTAGGAGGGGTGCGCCGGGTCGTGGTCGTACGCGTGCGTGGTGAACTCCACCCCCGCCGCCGCCAGCGCGGCGATGGCCGGGGTCGCCCCCGGCGCGGTCCTGTTCCTGCCGGCCTTGGCCGCCTTGGCCATGCGCGTCCCCCTCGTGTCAGTTCGGGCTCGTCGGCGCCCGCGTCAGATCCACCGCCGGCAGCGACGGCAGGTGCCGGATCACCGCCGCCTCCGACCGCAGCAGCTTCAGTTCCTCCGCCAGCCGGGTCGCGGTGTCCGGGGCCTGGAGGAGCCGCTGCTTGGCCGGGACGTCCAGGACGGCCGCGGCCGCCACCAGGTACGACACCACCGACGGCTCGTCGGGCAGGTCGGCGCCGGTGGACAGGGACCGCTCCCGGGCCCCCGCGAGCCGCTTCTGGTAGTTGCGGAAGGCCCGCAGCACCCCCTCGGCCAGCGCCCCCGCGCCGTCGCCGGCGTCCTCCGGGATCTCCTCCAGCTCGGCCACCAGGAACGGGCCGGAGGCGTCCACCGACAGCAGCCGCACCCGGGTCGTGCCGGTCGCGAGGACCTCGAAGCTGCCGTCCTCCCGTTCCCGGATCGTCGCCGCGTCGGCGATGCAGCCCACGCGGTGGAAGGCCTGGATCGGGTCGGCGCCGAAGCCGGCGGCCGGGCCGCGCTCGGGCAGCGCCGTCTGGTCGGGCAGTCCGGGGGCGGTCGGGGCGACCTCCCGGCCGTCGCGGATCGCGACGACCGCGAAGCGGCGCGGTTCGTCCTCGCCCGTCTTCAGCAGCTCCCGCATCATGGCGCGATAACGCTCCTCGAAGACGTTCAGCGGAAGCACGAGTCCGGGGAACAGCACCGAGTTCAGCGGGAAGAGGGGCAGGCGAACGGTGGTCACGACGGACAGGGTAGTGGCCGGGGCCCGGGCCCTGTCACCTCGGTTCTTCCCCATCACCCCGCCCCGCCGCCCCGGTCATCCCAGCCCGGGCACGCCCTTCACTCCCGCCCGGGCACGCCCGTCACCCCCGCCTCAGCACCCGCGTCGCCCCCGCCGCCACCGTCGTCGCGAGGATCCAGCCCAGCAGGACCAGCACCGCCGCCCCCCACTGCCAGTAGCCCGCCATCTTCCACTGGCCCTCCTGGCCGAGGTCGATGACCGGCAGCAGCAGGTCCAGGGCGTACAGGGCCGGGTTCCACTCCGGGTGCTCGTCCGCCTTGATCGCCTGCGCGTCGTGCTGGGCGAACAGCAGCGCCCCCGCCGCCCACAGCACCGCCATCCACAGCGCGGCCCGGCCCGGCCGGTACCCGTACGCCACCGTCCAGTCCTGCACGTACCCCCAGGCCTTCACCGCCGGCGAGAGCGTGGCCCGCCGCCGGCGCTGTTTGGCCAGCAGCACCTCGCGGGCGTCCACGTCCTCCCCGCTGGTCCGCAGCACCGCCGCCAGCCGCTCGTACGGCTCCGGCGAGTACTCGGGGGTCGCCGCCGCCAGCCAGGCCAGCCGCCGCGCCAGAGGGAAGTGGCCGCGGGGCGCGAGGTTCTCGTACACGAACCCCTCGATGGCCACCCCGCCCTGCCCCGGCCAGCTGGTGGAGGTGTCGACCAGCTTGACCACCTTGGCCCCGGACAGCACCACCCGCCCCCGCTCGGGCCGCTCGCCGACGAACCGCAGCTCCGGGGTCTGGATCCGGCGCAGCGACACCTCCTGCTCCTCCGTCAGCGTGAAGCGGGCCCCGTAGAAGTCGACGGCGTCGCCGAAGCGCCCGTCGTCCAGGCGCAGCCCGCCCGTGCACTCGAAGCGCCGGGCGCGCTGCCCGCGCGTCGGGGTCTGGCCCAGCCCGTACGGGGGAGTGGAGGAGCCGGAGTCGCCGAGCACGTAGTCCAGGGCGATCGAGGTCAGGTACAGGGTCCGCTCGACGGTCAGCTGCGGGGCGTTCAGCGCGCGCCGCCCGTCCGGGTTCTGCAGCCGCGCCCCGCGCAGGTTCATCGACACGCCCACCTTCGCGCCGCGCAGGCTCACCTCCCCGTACGTCTCCAGCAGCTCGCCCTGGAAGTCCTGCGCGACCGACATCCCGTCGGCGGCGATGGCCCGGCCGCGGCTGTCGCGCTGCACCACGGCCTGGCTGATCAGCAGATCGGTGCCGATCTGCGCGTCGGTGAGCCGGATCCCGCGGGCGACCCGGCAGCGCGGCAGGTGCAGGTCGCCCTCGGTGTGCAGCCGGGAGGCGTCCAGCCGGGGTATCGCGCAGTTGACCAGGCGCAGCGTGATGAACCGGGTCTCCGACAGCTGGACCTCGCTGTCGAAGCGGCAGGACTGGAGTTCGACGTACGGCTCCACGGTGCCGCCGGACAGGTCCAGGCGGCCGGTGATCCGTACGCCCCGCAGCTTCAGCGCGGCCACCCGGCCCGGCACCGGCGGCGGCCCGTGGAGCAGCAGCAGCGCCACGATCCGGGCCCGGACGCTGCGCCCCTCGCCCCACACGCGGTCGCCGTGCGGGTCGTCGTGGTCCGCGGCGCGCGCGCTCAGGTCGCACACGCTGCCGGTGCGGAACGCCTCCCACATGCGCCGCTCGGCCCCGGTCAGGTCCGCCGGCGCCTCGTCCACGTGCGACGCCCCCGCCATCGCCGCCCCCCTCCGCCGTGATGTGTGTACCGCGAACACGGGAACGCTAGACGCAGGCGGTGACATGCGGGGCGTGTATCAGCCAGTGATACGGGCGGACGGTCGAGGGAGGCGGTCTGAGAGAATTGGGAGGTGATCTCTCGTATCGACCTGCGCGGCAACGCCCTCCCCGAGGGCGGCGCCCTGCGCGACCTGCTGCCCCGTGCCGAGTTCGACGTGGAAGCCGCCCTGGAGAAGGTGCGGCCCATCTGCGAGGACGTCCATCATCGTGGCACGGCGGCGCTGATCGAGTACGCGCAGAAGTTCGACGGGGTCACGCTCGAGAAGGTACGGGTGCCCGCCGAGGCCCTCGCCAAGGCCCTCGACGAGCTCGACCCCGCCGTCCGCGCCGCCCTGGAGGAGTCGATCCGGCGCGCCCGGACCGTGCACCGCAGCCAGCGCCGCAGCGAGCACACCACCCAGGTGGTGCCCGGCGGCACCGTGACCGAGAAGTGGGTTCCGGTCGAGCGCGTGGGCCTGTACGCGCCGGGCGGCCGCTCGGTGTACCCGTCCTCCGTCGTGATGAACGTCGTGCCGGCCCAGGAGGCGGGCGTGGAGTCCATCGCGCTGGCCTCCCCGCCGCAGGCCGAGTTCGACGGACTGCCGCACCCGACGATCCTCGCCGCGTGCGCGCTGCTCGGCGTGGACGAGGTGTACGCGGCGGGCGGCGCCGTGGCCGTCGCGATGTTCGCGTACGGCACCGAGGAGTGCCTGCCGGTGAACATGGTCACCGGCCCCGGCAACATCTGGGTCGCCGCCGCCAAGCGCTACTTCACCGGGAAGATCGGCATCGACACCGAGGCCGGCCCGACCGAGATCGCCGTCCTCGCGGACTCCACGGCCGACCCGGTGCACGTCGCCGCCGACCTGATCAGCCAGGCCGAGCACGACCCGCTGGCCGCCGCGGTGCTCGTCACCGACTCCGAGGAGCTCGCGGCCGCCGTCGAGAAGGAGCTGGAGCCCCAGGTCGCCGCCACCAAGCACATCGAGGACCGGATCAAGCCCGCCCTGGCGGGCAAGCAGTCCGCGATCGTGCTGGTCGACAGCCTGGAGGACGGCCTGAAGGTCGTCGACGCGTACGGCGCCGAGCACCTGGAGATCCAGACCGCCGACGCCGCGGCCTGGGCCGCCCGCGTCCGCAACGCCGGCGCGATCTTCGTCGGCCCGTGGTCCCCGGTCTCGCTCGGCGACTACTGCGCCGGCTCGAACCACGTCCTGCCCACCGGCGGCTGCGCCTGCCACTCCTCGGGCCTGTCCGTGCAGTCCTTCCTGCGCGGCATCCACATCGTCGACTACACGCGCGACGCCCTCGCCGAGGTCACCCACCACGTGGTGACGCTGGCCGAGGCCGAGGACCTGCCCGCCCACGGCGCGGCGCTGAAGGCGCGCTTCGGATGGAAGGTCCCGGTCACGTGAGCACCATCGGCATTGACGACCTCCCCATCCGCGACGAGCTGCGCGGCAAGTCCCCGTACGGCGCCCCGCAGCTGGACGTGCCCGTCCAGCTGAACACCAACGAGAACCCGTACGAGCTCCCCGAGGAGCTGGTGCAGCGCATCGCCGAGCGCGTCGCCGACGCGGCCCGCACCCTCAACCGCTACCCCGACCGGGACGCGGTCGAGCTGCGGACCGCGCTCGCCGCCTACCTCACCCGTACCGGCAAGCACCCGGTCGCCCGGGAGAACGTGTGGGCCGCGAACGGCTCCAACGAGGTCATCCAGCAGCTGCTGCAGACCTTCGGCGGGCCCGGCCGCACCGCGATCGGCTTCGAGCCCTCGTACTCGATGCACGCCCTGATCGCCCGCGGCACCGGCACCGGCTGGATCTCCGGCCCGCGCCGGGAGGATTTCACCATCGACGTGGCGGCGGCCGAACAGGCCATCGCCGAGAACGCACCCGACGTCGTCTTCATCACCTCGCCCAACAACCCCACGGGCACCGCGGTCGAGGCGGAGACGGTCCTCGCCCTCTACGAGGCCGCGCAGGCGGCCAAGCCCTCCCTGGTCGTCGTGGACGAGGCGTACGTCGAGTTCAGCCACCGCGACTCCCTGCTGCCCCTCATCGAGGGCCGCCCGAACATGGTGATCTCCCGGACCATGTCCAAGGCCTTCGGCGCCGCCGGACTGCGCCTGGGCTACCTCGCCGCGCACCCCGCCGTGGTCGACGCCGTCCAGCTCGTACGCCTGCCGTACCACCTGTCGGCCGTCACCCAGGCCACCGCGCTGGCGGCCCTGGAGCACACCGACACCCTGCTCGGCTACGTCGAGCAGCTCAAGGCCGAGCGGGACCGCCTCGTCGACGAACTGCGGGCGATCGGGTACGAGGTCACCGAGTCCGACGCGAACTTCATCCAGTTCGGCAGGTTCGACGACTCCCACACCGCGTGGCAGAAGATCCTCGACCAGGGTGTCCTGGTCCGTGACAACGGCGTGCCGGGCTGGCTGCGGGTCACCGCGGGCACCCCGGCCGAGAACGACGCGTTCCTCGAAGCGGTTCGCGCACTGAAGAAGGAGCAGCACGCATGAGCCGCATCGGACGGGTCGAACGGACCACGAAGGAGACCTCCGTCGTCGTCGAGATAAACCTCGACGGGACCGGGCAGGTCGACGTCTCCACCGGCGTCGGCTTCTACGACCACATGCTCGACCAGCTCGGCCGCCACGGCCTGTTCGACCTCACGGTCAAGACCGACGGCGACCTGCACATCGACAGCCACCACACCATCGAGGACACCGCCCTCGCGCTCGGCGCCGCCTTCAAGCAGGCCCTCGGCGACAAGGTCGGCATCTACCGCTTCGGCAACTGCACCGTCCCGCTGGACGAGTCCCTCGCCCAGGTGACCGTGGACCTGTCGGGCCGCCCCTACCTCGTGCACACCGAGCCCGAGAACATGGCGCCGATGATCGGCGCGTACGACACGACGATGACCCGGCACATCCTGGAGTCCTTCGTCGCGCAGGCCCAGATCGCCCTGCACGTCCACGTCCCGTACGGCCGCAACGCCCACCACATCGTCGAGTGCCAGTTCAAGGCGCTGGCCCGGGCGCTGCGCTACGCGTCCGAGTTCGACCCGCGCGCCGCCGCGGCCGGCATCCTCCCCTCCACGAAGGGCGCCCTCTAGCCGTGACCGGCCTCAGCACCGTCCTGATCGTCGTCGGCCTGTTCCTGGCCGGCGGCGTCTACTCCTTCCAGAAGCAGCAGATGCCCAAGTCGGTCGTCCTGCTGCTCGCCATCGGCTCCGCGATGTGTCTCGCCGCCGGAGTCCTGCGGATCCAAGGAATCTGGGCATGAGCGCATCCCGCCCCACCAAAACGGTCGTCGTCCTCGACTACGGCTTCGGAAACGTCCGCTCCGCCGAGCGCGCGCTCGCGCGCGTCGGCGCCGACGTGGAGATCACCCGCGACTACGACAAGGCCATGGACGCCGACGGACTCCTCGTCCCCGGCGTCGGCGCCTTCTCCGCCTGCATGCAGGGCCTGAAGTCGGTCCGCGGCGACTGGATCATCGGCCGCCGCCTCTCCGGCGGCCGCCCCGTCATGGGCATCTGCGTCGGCATGCAGATCCTCTTCGAGCGCGGCATCGAGCACGGCGTGGAGACCGAAGGCCTCGACGAGTGGCCCGGAACCGTCGGCCCGCTCAAGGCGCCCGTCGTCCCGCACATGGGCTGGAACACCGTCGAGGCCCCCGCCGACAGCAAGGCCTTCGCCGGCCTGGACGACGACGCCCGGTTCTACTTCGTGCACTCCTACGCGGCCCACGACTGGACCCTGGAGGTCACCAACCCCAGGATCGCCGGACCCAAGGTCACCTGGGCCACGCACGGCGAGCGCTTCGTCGCGGCGGTGGAGAACGGGGCCCTGTGGGCCACCCAGTTCCACCCCGAGAAGTCCGGCGACGCCGGCGCCCAGCTCCTCACCAACTGGATCGAGACCCTGTGATGACCGAGCCCGCAGCGAAGCTGGAACTCCTCCCCGCGGTCGACGTCCGCGACGGCCAGGCCGTACGCCTCGTCCACGGGGTCTCCGGCAGCGAGACCTCCTACGGCTCCCCGCTCCAGGCGGCCCTCGCCTGGCAGTCCGCCGGCGCCGAATGGCTGCACCTGGTGGACCTCGACGCCGCCTTCGGCACCGGCGACAACCGCGCCCTGGTCGCCGAGATCACCGGCGCCATGGACATCAAGGTCGAGCTGTCCGGCGGCATCCGCGACGACGCCACGCTCGCCGCGGCCCTGGCCACCGGCTGCACCCGCGTCAACCTCGGCACCGCGGCCCTGGAGACTCCCGAGTGGGCCGCCAAGGCCATCGCCGAGCACGGCGACCGGATCGCCATCGGCCTCGACGTGCGCGGCACCACCCTCAAGGGCCGCGGCTGGACCAGCGACGGCGGCGACCTGTACGAGACCCTCGCCCGCCTGGACTCCGAGGGCTGCGCCCGCTACGTCGTCACCGACATCGGCAAGGACGGCACGCTGACCGGCCCCAACCTGGAGCTGCTGCGCAACGTCTGCGCCGCCACCGACCGGCCGGTCGTCGCCTCCGGCGGCGTCTCCTCCCTGGACGACCTGCGGGCCCTCGCCGAGCTGGTGCCGGCGGGTGTCGAGGGCGCGATCGTCGGCAAGGCCCTGTACGCCAAGGCCTTCACCCTGGAGGAGGCCCTGCGGGTGGTGGCGCAGGCATGAG
Organism: Streptomyces sp. NPDC032472; assembly: GCF_040636955.1. Taxonomy (NCBI): domain Bacteria; kingdom Bacillati; phylum Actinomycetota; class Actinomycetes; order Kitasatosporales; family Streptomycetaceae; genus Streptomyces; species Streptomyces sp. NPDC032472. Next base: position 158,410 of record NZ_JBEZVK010000007.1, on the reverse strand, counting down.
CGGGAACGACGGCATCCGCCGCATCTCCTCCGGCGGCCCGTGGGAGGACGCCGTGGGCTACTCCCGCGCCGTCGCGCTGCCGAACGGGCTCGTCCTCGTCTCCGGCTGCACCTCGGTCGTCGACGGCAAGATCGCCGCCGACGGCCCGTACCAGCAGACCCTGAACGCCTTCCGCGTCGCGATCGACGCGCTGGGCCAGGCGGGGCTGGGCGCGGAGCACGTCGTGCGCACCCGCATGTACATCACCCACGCGCGCGACGTGGAGGAGGTCAGCCGGGCCCACAAGGAGCTCTTCGACTCCGTCCGCCCCGCCGCATCCATGATCATCGTGTCCGGCCTCGTCGACCCCAGCCTGGTCGTCGAGGTCGAGGTCGAAGCCTTCCGAGGGGAGTCCTGATGTCACTCGCCGTACGGGTGATCCCCTGCCTGGACGTGGACAACGGCCGCGTCGTCAAGGGCGTCAACTTCCAGAACCTGCGCGACGCGGGCGACCCCGTCGAGATGGCCAAACTGTACGACGCCGAGGGCGCCGACGAGCTGACCTTCCTCGACATCACCGCCTCCTCGGGGAACCGCGAGACCACGTACGACGTGGTGCGGCGCACCGCCGAGCAGGTCTTCATCCCGCTGACCGTGGGCGGCGGCGTGCGCACCGCGGACGACGTGGACAAGCTGCTGCGGGCCGGTGCGGACAAGGTCGGCGTGAACACGGCCGCCATTGCGCGGCCCGAGCTGATCCAGGAGATCGCCGAGCGGTTCGGCCGGCAGGTCCTGGTGCTGTCGGTGGACGCCCGGCGCACCGAGGCCGGCTCCTTCGAGGTCACCACGCACGGCGGCCGCCGGGGCACAGGGATCGACGCCGTCGAGTGGGCCCACCGGGCCGCCGAACTCGGCGCCGGGGAGATCCTGTTGAACTCTATGGACGCCGACGGCACCAAGGACGGGTACGACACCGAGATGATCGCGGCGGTGCGCAAGCACGTCACCGTGCCGGTGATCGCGTCCGGCGGGGCGGGCTCCCTGGCCCACTTCCCGCCGGCCATCGACGCCGGGGCCGATGCGGTGCTCGCCGCCTCGGTGTTCCACTTCGGCGACCTCCGCATCGCCGAGGTCAAGGCCACCCTCCGCGCCTCCGGCCACCCGGTCCGCTAGCCGCGGCGTGCCGCTGCGCGGAGCCGTTCCCCGGTCCGGCCCCTTCTCCCCCAGCTACCGCTGGGAGGTGCCCCCAGAAACCGGGCTCCGCCCGGACCCGGTTCGCCTCAAACGCCGGCGGGGCCGAAATTCAGCCTCGCCGGCGTTTGAGGCGCGGGGCCTGGGGCGGAGCCCCGATCTTTGAGCCCTGCCGGCGATTGAGGCGAGCGGGGCCGGGGCCGCAGGACCCGCCCGCGGCGAAGCCGCTATCGGACACAGCGGGAAGGGGCGGGGAGGGGACAGGCACCGGCGCAGCGGGAGCGGCCGGCGCGGCGGCTAGATGCCCAGCTTGGCCGTGGTCAGGCGGCCGATGGCCTCCTTCGGGCCGTCCAGGTCGACCTCGGCCGCGTCCTGGCGGCCGAAGCAGAACAGCGTCAGCTCACCCGGCTCGCCGGTGACCGTCACCACCGGCGTCCCCTTGTGGGCGACGGCCGTCCGGCCGTCAGGGCGCCGCAGGACCAGCCCCACGGGCGAGCGGCGGCCCGTCAGCCGGGCCAGCCTCTCCAGCCGCGCCCACAGCGCGTCCGAGAACACCGGATCCAGCACCCGCGGCGCCCAGTCCGGCTGCGCCCGCCGCACGTCCTCCGCGTGCACGTAGAACTCCACCGCGTTGGCCGCCTCGTCGATCGGCTTCAGCGCGTACACCGACAGCTTGGGCGGCCCGGTCCGGATCAGCTGGATGAGCTCCTCGTACGGCTTGGCCGTGTACTCGGCCATCGCCCGCTCCAGCCGGTCCTTCAGCACGCCCAGCAGCAGGCCGCCCGCCGCGTCCGGCCGCCGCTCGCGGACCACCACGTGGGCCGCCAGGTCCCGCGTCAGCCAGCCGTGGCACAGCGTCGGCGCCGTCGGCCCGGCCGCCTCCAACAGGTCCGCCAGCAGCAGCCGTTCACGCTTCGCATGGGTAGACATGCGGGCAAGCCTACGGCCGGAACACGCCGCGCGCCCGCTCATCAGACGGACGGTGATCCATACCGGTCCCCGCCGCGCGGCACAATGGCCCGCATGAGTACCTCCGCACTCGACCCCGCCATCGCCGCCCGGCTCAAGCGCTCGCCCGACGGCCTGGTGCCGGCCATCGCCCAGCAGTACGACACCGGTGAGGTGCTCATGCTCGGGTGGATGGACGACGAGGCGCTGCACCGGACCCTGACCACGGGCCGCTGCACGTACTGGTCGCGCAGCCGCCAGGAGTACTGGGTGAAGGGGGACACTTCCGGCCACGTCCAGCACGTCAAGTCCGTCGCCCTCGACTGCGACGCCGACACCGTGCTCGTCAAGGTCGACCAGGTCGGCGCCGCCTGCCACACCGGCGCCCGCACGTGCTTCGACGCCGACGTCCTCCCGCTGGCCGCCGACCAGGCAGACAGGTGACGCACCCCATGGACCTCGAACAGTTCCGCAAGCTCGCCGCCGACCGGCGCGTCATCCCGGTGAGCCGCAAGCTGCTGGCCGACGGGGACACGCCCGTCGGGCTCTACCGCAAGCTGGCCGCCGAGCGCCCGGGCACCTTCCTGCTGGAGTCCGCCGAGAACGGCCGCTCCTGGTCGCGCTACTCCTTCGTCGGCGTCCGCAGCGACGCCACGCTCACCGTCCGCGACGGCGAGGCCCACTGGATCGGCACCCCGCCGGTCGGCGTCCCCACCTCCGGCGACCCGCTGCAGGCGCTGCGCGCCACCGTCCAGGCGCTGCACACCCCGCGCGACCTCGCCGCCGGCATGCCGCCCTTCACCGGCGGCATGGTCGGCTACCTCGGCTACGACATCGTGCGCCGCCTGGAGCGCATCGGCGAGCACGGCTCCGACGACCTGCAGCTGCCCGAGCTGACCATGCTGCTCACCTCCGACCTGGCGGTCCTCGACCACTGGGACGGCACCGTCCAGCTCATCGCCAACGCGATCAACCACAACGACCTGGACACCGGCGTCGACGAGGCCTACGCCGACGCCGTGGCCCGGCTCGACGCCATGGAGGCCGACCTCGCGCGGCCCGCCCCGTACACCCCGGCCCCGCTCCCGGCGTCCGAGCTGCCCGAGTACTCCGCCCTGTGGGGCGGCGCGGACTACCAGGCCGCCGTCGAGGACATCAAGGAGCGCATCCGGGCGGGCGAGGCCTTCCAGGTGGTGCCCTCGCAGCGGTTCGAGACGGCCTGCGAGGCCTCCGCGCTGGACGTCTACCGGGTGCTGCGGGCCACCAACCCGTCCCCGTACATGTACCTCTTCCGCTTCGAGAACGGCTTCGACGTCGTCGGCTCCAGCCCCGAGGCGCTGGTCAAGGTCGAGGACGGCCGGGCCATGGTCCACCCGATCGCGGGCACCCGCCACCGCGGGGCCACCCCGCAGCAGGACCAGGCCCTCGCCGAGGAGCTGCTGGCCGACCCCAAGGAGCGCGCCGAGCACCTGATGCTCGTCGACCTCGGCCGCAACGACCTCGGCCGGGTCTGCGAGCCGGGCTCCGTCGAGGTCGTCGACTTCATGTCCATCGAGCGGTACTCGCACGTCATGCACATCGTGTCCACCGTCACCGGCCGGGTCGCCGAGGGCCGCACCGCCTTCGACGTGCTCACCGCCTGCTTCCCCGCCGGGACCCTGTCGGGCGCCCCCAAGCCGCGCGCCATGCAGATCATCGAGGAGCTGGAGCCCTCGCGCCGCGGCCTGTACGGCGGCTGCGTCGGCTACCTCGACTTCGCGGGGGACTCCGACACCGCCATCGCCATCCGCACGGCCCTGCTGCGCGACGGGACGGCGTACGTCCAGGCCGGCGCGGGCGTGGTCGCGGACTCCGTGCCCCGGCTGGAGGACGACGAGTGCCGCAACAAGGCCGCGGCCGTGCTGCGCGCGGTGGCGGCGGCCAACCGGATGGCCCGCTGACCGGCGCTCGGGGCCGTAGGGGATAGTGGGGTACGTGAGTGCCGTACCCCCACCCCCAAACGACACCGGCGAAGCCCCCGGCCAGGACGCCGCGGAGGCCTCCGCCCCGGCCGGCGGCGGCCGCCGCAGCGTGGCCGCCGCCCTGCTGCTCGGCGCCCTCGGTGCCACCGTCGTCCTCCTCGCCTCCGGGCGGGTGTGGGCCCGGGGCACCGCCGCCGTCGGAGGCGGCTCGCTCCCGCTGACCGCGGACGGCCGCGCCGTCACCGGGCTGCCGGCGGCCCTGGCCATCGTCGGCCTCGCCGCCCTGGTCGCGGTGTTCGCCGTACGCGGCAAGGGCCGGCTGCTGGTCTCCGCGCTGCTCGCGCTGAGCGGCCTGGGCGCCGCGGTCTCCGCGGCCCTGGCCGCCGGCGACCGGCAGGCGCTGGACGCCAAGGCCGCCCGTGCGACCGCGGACACCGCGGCGCACGTGGGCGCGCTGACGCACACGGCCTGGCCGTACGTCACCGCCGTCGGGGCCGTGCTGATCCTGGCCGCTGGACTGCTGGCCCTCAGGTTCGGCAGCGCCTGGCCCGCGATGGGCGGGCGCTACGAGCGCGACGGCGCCGCCCGCGGCCGCAGGGCCGCCGCCACCGACCCCGACCGGCCCGAGGACCTGTGGAAGGCCCTGGACCGCGGCGAGGACCCCACCCGCTGACCGCGCACCGCGCCCCGTGCGGGACAATGGCAGCGAGCGTGCGACACAGCACTTGCGACAGAGCAGACGTTAAAACGAGGAGCAACTCATGGCGGGCAGCAACCACGGACACACCCCGGCCGCCTGGACCGGTGTCATCATCGCCTTCATCGGTTTCTGCGTTTCCGGCGCGTTCATGGTGCTCGCGAACCCGATCGGGTTCTGGGCCGGGATCGTGGTCGTCGCCCTCGGCGGTGTCGTGGGCCTGGCGATGAAGGCCGCGGGCATGGGTGCGCCGAAGCCCGCCCACGACGACCTCGCCAAGGTCATCGCCGCCGCCAAGGCCTGACGCCCGGCCGGCCGCAGGCCCAGCCGGCGAGCCGGCGGCAGAACACGGACACCAGAGGCGCGGCCCGTCGGGCTGCGCCTCTTGTCATGACCGGAGAGAATTCAGCGCGTGGACGCCTCCCGCACCCCCCGCACCGGGCCCGTGCCGCCCCCGTCGGCCCCTCCGGCCGCGCCGGCTGCCCCCGCCCCGGCCGAGCCTCCTGGCCCCGCGTGGCCCCCTGCCGGCCCGTCCGGGGGCTTCGCGGCCCCGCCCGGGCCCGCCTCGGCGCCCCCCGCCACCCGGGCCCGCCGGCTCGCCTCCCCGGTGCTCACGCTGGCCGGTGCGGTCGCGGCGTTTGCGTACGTAGGCGCCGTGGATCCCAATGAACCCGGCCACTATCCGGTCTGCCCGCTTTTCCGGGTCACCGGAATCCTGTGTCCCGGATGCGGCGGACTGCGCAGCGCCCATGCGTTCGCCCACGGCGATCTGATCACGGCTTTGGGGCAGAATGCCCTGGCCGTCGCCGCGTACTTCGTCTTCGCCGGTTTCATGGCCGTGTGGCTGGCCGGAGCCTGGCGCGGCGCCCCGACCCCGCGTTTCGCCCTGAAGGGGCCGTACTGGTGGGCCCTGGGCGGACTCGCCCTGGTGTTCTGCGTCGTCCGGAACCTTCCCTTCGGATCCGCACTGGCCCCTTGAGGCCCATATGAAGCCCGGATTCCGAATGTCCAGGTAATGGGACGCCGGTCAACCGCGTGCGGAGGGCAACGCCTCCTGCGGATACCATTTGATTGCTGACCTTGCAGTCGTACGTGTCTGCGAGGCGGCCGACCGTCATCGACCCGGAAGGGGGCCGCTCGCGTGAGTGTGCTCGACGAGATCATCGAAGGGGTCCGCGAAGACCTTGCCGAACGGCAGGCCCGCGTGAGCCTCGACGAGCTCAAGGAGCGTGCCGCCAAGGCGCCCCAGGCCAAGGACGGCGTCGCGGCCCTGCGCGGCGACGGCGTCAAGGTGATCTGCGAGGTCAAGCGCTCCAGCCCCTCCAAGGGCGCGCTGGCCGCGATCGCCGACCCGGCCGGGCTCGCCGCCGACTACGAGGCGGGTGGTGCCGCGGTCATCTCCGTCCTCACCGAGCAGCGCCGCTTCGGCGGCTCGCTGGCCGACCTGGAGGCCGTCCGCGCCCGCGTGGACATCCCGATCCTGCGCAAGGACTTCATCGTCACGTCGTACCAGCTGTGGGAGGCCCGTGCGTACGGCGCCGACCTCGTGCTGCTGATCGTGGCGGCGCTGGACCAGGAGGCCCTCGTCTCCCTCATCGAGCGGGCCGAGTCCATCGGTCTGACCCCGCTCGTCGAGGTCCACGACGAGGAGGAGATCGAGCGCGCGGTGGCCGCCGGCGCCAAGATCATCGGCGTGAACGCACGCAACCTCAAGGACCTCACCGTCGACCGCTCCACGTTCGAGCGCGTCGTCGGCGAGATCCCCGCCCACATCGTCAAGGTCGCCGAGTCCGGCATCCGCGGACCGCACGACCTGATCGCCTACGCGAACGAGGGCGCCGACGCCGTCCTCGTGGGCGAGTCCCTGGTGACCGGACGCGACCCGAAGGCGGCCGTGGCCGACCTCGTCGCCGCCGGCGCCCACCCCGCCCTGCGCCACGGACGGAGCTGACCCGACCCATGGACTGCGACCGCCCCTCCGTCCGCACCCGCCCGGGCCGTGGCCCGGCCGGCGTGCAGACGGCGCACGCGCCCCTGGCGCGCGGCTGCCGCCCCCGCGGCTGCCGCGCCCCGGCCCGGCGCGTCCACGGGCGGCGGGTCCGGTACGTGATCGGCTCCGAGCCCGGCCAGGTCAACGGCATGCGATGGCGCCCCGGAGGCGCGCCGTAACGGACGGGCCCGGCGGCCGACCGCCGCAGGACCCCTCCGCACGGCCTTGCACCCCCGGACCGGACGACGACCGGACCGGGCGGCGCGGGCCTCCCGCACCGTACGCACGTACCGCAACCCCCCCGCCGGATTCGCCTCCGGCCGCGGGGTGCGGCGCGCGTGCCACGGGCGGGCGGCGCAATACGGTGACCACCACCCGCCGCACACGCATCCCACAGGAGTGACTGGGCATGTCCAGCGCCACTGAATTCTTCATCCCGGACCCGGAGGGTCAGGTTCCGAACGCCGAGGGGTACTTCGGCGACTTCGGCGGCAAGTTCATCCCGGAGGCGCTCGTCGCCGCCGTGGACGAGGTCGCCGTGGAGTACGAGAAGGCCAAGGCGGACCCGGCCTTCGCGGCCGAGCTCAACGACCTGATGGTCAACTACACCGGCCGCCCCAGCGCCCTCACCGAGGTCCCGCGGTTCGCCGAGCACGCCGGCGGGGCCCGGATCTTCCTCAAGCGCGAGGACCTCAACCACACCGGCTCGCACAAGATCAACAACGTGCTGGGCCAGGCCCTCCTCACCAAGCGCATGGGCAAGACCCGCGTCATCGCCGAGACCGGAGCCGGCCAGCACGGCGTGGCCACCGCCACCGCCTGCGCCCTCTTCGGCCTCGAATGCACCGTCTACATGGGCGAGATCGACACCCAGCGCCAGGCCCTCAACGTGGCCCGCATGCGCATGCTCGGCGCCGAGGTCATCGCCGTGAAGTCCGGCTCGCGCACCCTCAAGGACGCCATCAACGAGGCGTTCCGCGACTGGGTCGCCAACGTCGACCGCACCCACTACCTCTTCGGCACCGTCGCCGGCCCGCACCCCTTCCCCGCCATGGTCCGCGACTTCCACCGCGTCATCGGCGTCGAGGCCCGCCGCCAGATCCTCGAGCGCGCCGGACGCCTGCCCGACGCCGTCGCGGCCTGCGTCGGCGGCGGCTCCAACGCCATCGGCCTCTTCCACGCCTTCATCCCCGACACCGAGGTCCGCCTGGTCGGCTTCGAGCCCGCCGGGCACGGCGTCGAGACCGGCGAGCACGCGGCCACGCTGACCGCCGGCGAGCCGGGCATCCTGCACGGCTCCCGCAGCTACGTCCTGCAGGACGAGGAGGGCCAGATCACCGAGCCGTACTCGATCTCGGCCGGCCTGGACTACCCCGGCATCGGCCCGGAGCACTCCTTCCTCAAGGACACCGGCCGCGGCGAGTACCGCGCGGTCACCGACGACGCGGCCATGCAGGCCCTGCGCCTGCTCTCCCGCACCGAGGGCATCATCCCGGCCATCGAGTCCGCGCACGCCCTCGCGGGCGCGCTCGACCTGGGCCGGGAGCTCGGCAAGGACGGGCTGATCGTGGTCAACCTGTCCGGCCGCGGCGACAAGGACATGGACACCGCCGCCCGCTACTTCGGGCTGTACGACGACTCCGAGGGAGAGACCAAGTGAGCGGCAACATCGAACTCCTCTCGGCCACCCTCGCCAAGGCGAAGTCCGAGGACCGCGCGGCCCTCGTCGCCTACCTCCCGGCGGGCTTCCCCACCGTCGACGGCGGCATCGAGGCCGTCAAGGCCGTCATCGAGGGCGGCGCGGACGTGGTCGAGGTCGGCCTCCCGCACAGCGACCCCGTCCTCGACGGCGCGATCATCCAGACCGCCGACGACATCGCCCTGCGCGGCGGCGTCAAGATCGCCGACGTGCTGCGCACCGTGCGCGAGGCGCACGCGGCGACCGGGGCCCCGGTGCTGGTCATGACGTACTGGAACCCCATCGACCGCTACGGCGTGGAGCGGTTCGCCGCCGAGCTCGCCGAGGCCGGCGGCGCCGGCTGCATCCTGCCGGACCTGCCGGTCCAGGAGTCCGCGCTGTGGCGCGAGCACGCCGACCGGAACGGTCTGGCCACCGTCTTCGTCGTCGCGCCCAGCAGCAAGGACGAGCGGCTGGCGACCATCACCGCCGCCGGCTCCGGCTTCGTCTACGCCGCGTCCCTCATGGGGGTCACCGGCACCCGCGAGTCGGTCGGCCACGAGGCCCAGGAGCTGGTCCGCCGCACGCGCACCACCACTGAGCTGCCCGTGTGCGTCGGTCTCGGCGTCTCCAACGCCGCCCAGGCCAAGGAGGTCGCCGGCTTCGCCGACGGCGTGATCGTCGGCTCGGCGTTCGTGAAGCTGCTGTTGGACGCGCCGGACCTGTCGGCCGGGCTGGACGCCGTACGGGCGCTGGCGGGCGAACTTGCGGAAGGCGTACGCAGGAGCTGACGCGGAGCGGAACCCGGGAAGGTTCTGTAGCCCGATCGGGTGGACTTCAGAGCAGGGAGGCACGCGAGTGCCTCCCTGCTTCGTTTGGCCGACCGTGAGCGAGAAGAACGACGGTGCGAACCGCCAAGCGAAACGATCGGCCCGGGAACGACTCCAAGCGGAGCGCGAGCGGGAGAAGAAGAGGGACAAGCGCCGGCGGACGCTCCTCGTGGCAGTGGCGGTGGTCGGCGTACTGGGCTTGGCGGCCGTGGTCGGCCTGATCGCGGCCAACAGCGGCAAGGGCGGCAAGTCCGCAGAGGCCGGCCCGGTGACCGCCCCCTCCGGGGCCACCGGCAAGGACGCCCTGGCCGTCCAGACGGGCAGCAGCGAGGCCAAGTCCACCCTCACCGTGTGGGAGGACTTCCGCTGCCCGGCCTGCAAGGCCTTCGAGACCAACTACCGGGACACCGTCCGCGACCTGGAGGCCAAGGGCCTGCTCAAGGTCGACTACCACCTGGTCACCCTCATCGACGGCAACATGGGCGGCAGCGGCTCGCTGCGCGCCGCCAATGCGGCCGCCTGCGCCCAGGACGCCGGGAAGTTCGCCGCGTACCACGACCTGCTCTTCCAGAGCCAGCCGGAGGAGACGGACGACGCCTACGGCAAGAACGCCAAGCTGCTGGAGCTCGCCGCCAAGGTGGCCGGGCTGGACACGCCCGAGTTCCGCGCGTGCGTCGAGAAGGGCACGCACGACAGCTGGGTGGCCAAGTCGCACGAGGCCTTCCGCGCCGGCAAGTTCCGGGGCACCCCGAGCGTCCTGCTGAACGGCAAGGACATCTTCGCCGACCAGGCCAACCCGATCACCCCGCAGAAGCTGAAGGAAACGGTGGAGGCGGCCGCCAAGGGCGCGACCCCGCCGGCGGCCGCCTCCCCGTCCCCTTCGGCCTCACCGGTCGGATCCCGTACGAAGCCCTCCGCGTCGGCCACGGGGGCGGCGCGTGCGGGGGCGCCGGCGTCTGCGGCGTCGGCGTCTGGGGCGACCGCGTCGGCGTCGAGGACGGCTGCACGGGAGTGAGGCGGGCGGGGGGACGAGGTGTCGATTTGATGGCGGCTTGCCGGGCGGGTTGCGATCCGTACCGCCCGGCAGGGTAGCGTCGGACCTGCCATGAACCTTGCCTACATCCCCAGCCCGTCGACCGGCGTGGTCCACCTCGGGCCGATCCCGCTGCGCGGCTACGCGTTCTGCATCATCATCGGCGTCTTCGTCGCCGTCTGGCTCGGCAACAAGCGCTGGATCGCGCGCGGCGGAAAGCCGGGCACGGTCGCGGACATCGCCGTGTGGGCGGTCCCGTTCGGCCTGGTCGGCGGTCGCCTCTACCACGTGATCACCGACTACCAGCTGTACTTCGGCGAAGGCCGCAACTGGGTCGACGCCTTCAAGATCTGGGAGGGCGGCCTCGGCATCTGGGGCGCGATCGCGCTCGGCGCGGTCGGCGCCTGGATCGGCTGCCGCCTGCGCGGCATCCCGCTGCCCGCCTGGGCCGACGCCCTCGCCCCCGGTATCGCCCTGGCCCAGGCCTGCGGCCGCTGGGGCAACTGGTTCAACCAGGAGCTCTACGGTCGGGCCACCGACCTGCCGTGGGCGCTGGAGATCAGCGAGGGTCCGAACCGGGTCGCCGGCACCTACCACCCGACGTTCCTGTACGAGTCGCTGTGGTGCATCGGTGTGGCCCTGCTCGTGCTCTGGGCCGACCGGCGCTTCAAGCTCGGGCACGGGCGGGCGTTCGCGCTGTACGTGGCCGCGTACTGCGCGGGGCGCGGCTGGATCGAGTACATGCGGGTCGACGAGGCCCACCACATCCTCGGCGTTCGGCTGAACGTGTGGACCGCGATCGTGGTCTTCGTCCTGGCGGTGGTCTACTTCGTCCTCTCGGCGAAGTTCCGCCCGGGCCGCGAAGCGGAGGTCGAACCGGACCACGGCCCGACGGCCGCAGACCCGAAGACGACCGAGGCCGAGCCGACGGCGGCGCAGCCCGAGCCGACGAAGCCCGAGCCCGAGTCCGGGGCTGAGGCGGACGCGGCCAAGCCGGCGGCTGCGAAGGCCGACGCGGCGGACGCCAAGGCCACGAAGGCCGAGGTCCCGGGAGCCAAGAGCGGCGACCCCGCGGCCGTAAAGGCCGACGCGACCGACGCCTGACCCGGCCGCCGCCGACGCGAGCCGCACCCCGGCTGCCGAAGCCGGGCGGCATTCTCAGCCCACCCCCCGTTTTCGAAGCGGGGGGTGGGCTTTTTCAGCCTCGCCGGCGTTTGAGGCGCGGGGTCTGGGCGGCGCCCCAGAAATCCCGGCTCCGCCGGGCACCGGGCTCCGCCCGGACCCGCGCCTCAATCGCCGGCGAGGCTGAATTGCCGGACCCCCGTCTCAGGCGTGGGCGGAGCCGGCTGGGGTTCTGGGGCTCCGCTGCAGCCCCCGCGCCTCATTCGCCGGCGGGGCTTGATGTGCCGGACCCCCGTTCCAGGCGTGGGCGGAGCCGGCTGGGGTTCTGGGGCTCCGCTCCAGCCCTCGCGCCTCATTCGCCGGCGGGGCTTGATGTGCCGGACCCCCGTTCCAGGCGTCGGCGGAGCCGGCTGGGCTTCTGCGGTGCTGCCTCAGGCCTCGGGCCTCCAACGCCGGTGGGCTGGAGTGGCCGGGGCACGGCCTCTCTGCCGCCGTCGCAGCCGAGGGTCGGCAGTGTCCAGCCTCGCCGGCGTTTGAGGCGCGGGGTTTGGGGCGGAGCCCCGAGGAGCGCGGCTTTGCCGGGACCTGTGCCTCAGGCTCCGCGGGGCCGGTCTGGCCGGGGTGGTCGTAGCCGGGGGGGCGGCAGATTCAGCCTCGCCGGCGATTGACGGTCGGGCACGTGGGGTCCGCCCGCGGGCCGTCAGGACGGGATCGGGGATTCGCGGCGGGACAGGGCTACCACCCGTTCCGCGCCTGCCAGGACCGCCGGGTCCACGAAGCGGCCGTCCGGGAGGGCCACCGCGCCCGGGGTGCGGCGGGCCGCCGCGACGATCTCCTCGGCCGCGGTGACCTCCTCCGGGCGGGGCAGGTAGGCCCGCTCGATCACCGGCAGCTGCCGCGGGTGGATCGCCGCCCGGCCCAGGAAGCCGAGTGCCCGGCCGCGGGCGCAGGACGCGGCCAGGCCTGTGAGATCCCGGATGTCCGGGTAGACCGATTGGGCCGGCGGCGCCAGGCCCGCCGCCCTGGCCGCGACGACCACCCGCGAGCGGGGCCAGTCCAGGCCCGCCTCCGCGGTGATGCCCAGGTCGGCGCGGAGGTCGGCCTCCCCGAGGGACAACCCGCGCAGGGCGGGATGCGCGCGGGCGATCTCGTACGCGCGCTCCACCCCCAGCGCGGACTCCAGCAGGGCGTGCAGCGCCACCCCGCCGGTGCGGTCCGCGGCCTGGACGATCTGCTCGGGGGCGGTGATCTTCGGCAGCCGGAGCCCCGTGAGGCCCCGCAGCCCGGTCAGGGCGGTGAGGTCGGCCCCGCCCCACGGGGAGTCGAGGGCGTTGACCCGGACGTGGACGGGGACCGGCGGCCGCTCGCCGAGCAGCTCGGCGGTGGCGGCCCGCGCGTACTCCTTGCGGGAGGCCGACACGGCGTCCTCCAGGTCGACGATCACGGCGTCGGCCCCCGACCGCAGGGCCTTGGCGACCACCTCGGGCCGGTCGCCGGGTACGTAGAGCCAGGTCAGGATCACAGGGCCCCCTCCATCCGGAGCGCGCTGATCTCGGCCTCGGACAGGCCGAGCTCGGTCAGGACGGCGTCGGTGTCGGCGCCGTGCGGGCGGCCCGCCCAGCGGATCCCGCCGGGGGTCCCAGACAGGCGGAACAGGACGTTCTGCATCCGGAGCGGGCCGAGCTCCGGGTCCTGGACCTCCGTGACGGTGTCCAGGGCCGCGAACTGCGGATCGGCCATCACGTCCCGTACGTCGTAGACCGGCGACACTGCCGCCTCGGCCTCCTCGAAGGCAGCGACCACCTCCTCGGCCTTGTGCCGGCCGATCCACCCGCCCACCGCCTCGTCGAGGACGCCCGCGTGCGCGGCCCGCCCCGACCCGCTCGCGAACCACGGCTCGCCCGCCAGTTCCGGGCGCCCGACCAGCCGGACGACCCGCTCCGCGACGGACTGCGCGGAGGTGGAGACCGCCAGCCAGCGGTCGTCGGCGCTGCGGTAGATGTTGCGGGGGGCGTTGTTGGTGGAGCGGTTGCCGGTGCGCGGCTGGACGTAGCCGAGCTGGTCGTACCAGAGGGGGTGCGGGCCCAGCACGGTCAGGATCGGCTCGATGATGGCCAGGTCGACCACCTGGCCCTGACCGGTCAGCTCCCGCCCGGCGAGCGCGGTCATCACGGCGTACGCGCAGGTCAGCGCCGCGATCGAGTCGGCGAGGCCGAACGGCGGCAGGGTCGGCGGGCCGTCCGGCTCGCCGGTGATCGAGGCGAAGCCGCTCATCGCCTCGGCCAGGGTGCCGAAGCCGGGGCGCCGGGCGTACGGGCCCTGCTGGCCGAAGGCCGTGACGCGGGCCAGGACGAGCCGGGGGTTGGCCGCCGACAGCTCGGGCCAGCCCAGGCCCCACCGCTCCAGGGTCCCGGGCCGGAAGTTCTCGATGACCACGTCGGCGGTGGCGGCCAGCCGCAGCAGGGTGTCCCGCCCGCCCGGGGTGGACAGGTCGAGGGTCATCGTCCGCTTGTTCCGCCCGAGCAGCTTCCACCACAGCCCGACCCCGTCCTTGGCGGGGCCGTGCCCGCGGGAGGGGTCGGGCCGCCCGGGGTGCTCGACCTTGACCACCTCGGCCCCGAAGTCCCCGAGCAGGGTGGCGGCCAGCGGCCCCGCGAACAGCGTGGCGAGGTCCAGGACCCGAAGCCCCCGCAGCGGGCCGGGGGCGGCGGCGTCCGCGGGCGGGGTCATGAGGCGCCGGCCGGGGTTCCGTCGGCAGCGGCCCCGCCGGCCGGGGTGCCGCCCGCCGACGCCCCGCCCGCGGCGGCGGCGTACGCGGCATCCGTCTCGGCGCGCCCCGGCATCGAGTCCTGCGCCCCCGGCCGCTGCACCGACAGCGCCGCCGCCGCGGCCGCCCACCCCAGCGCCTCCCGCACCGGCCGGCCCTCGCCCAGCGCCACCGCCAGCGCCCCGACGAACGTGTCCCCGGCCGCCGTGGAGTCCACCGCCCGGACCCGCGGCGCCGGCACCGTGTACGGATCCCGCCCGCGCGCCGCGTACAGCGCGCCGGCCGCGCCCAGGGTGACCACCACCTCCGGGACCTGCTCCAGCAGCGCCGCCGCGGCCTGCCGCGGGTCGGTCAGCCCCGTCAGGGCCGCCGCCTCGTGCTCGTTGGGCACCAGCAGGTCCACCGCGGCCAGCAGCTCGCCGGGCAGCGGCTGCGCGGGCGCCGGGGTCAGCACCGTCCGTACGCCGTGCGCGCGGGCCGTGCGGGCGGCCGCCGCGACCCCCGACAGCGGCACCTCCAGCTGCAGCAACAGCGTCCCGGCGGCGGCGATCCGCGCCTCGTCCCCCGCCTCCAGCCCGGTGACCAGGGCGTTCGCTCCGGGGATGACGACGATGCTGTTGCCGCCCTCGTCGTCCACCGTGATGTGCGCGGTCCCGCTGGAGCCCTCCACGGTCCGCAGGCCGCCCGTGTCGACCCCGGCAGAGGTGAGCGCGGAGCGCAGCCGTACGCCGAACTCGTCGGCGCCGACCGCGCCGATCATCACCACCTGCGCCCCGCAACGGGCCGCGGCGACGGCCTGGTTGGCGCCCTTGCCGCCGGGGACGGTGCGGAACTCGCGGCCGGTGACGGTCTCCCCGAGGCGGGGGGCCTTGGGGACGTAGGCGACGAGGTCCATGTTGGTACTGCCGAGCACGGCGATGGCCGTCATGAGCGTGCTGCCTCCTGTGCGGTGAGCTGGGCGAGGGTGTCGAAGCCGATGCCGTCGAAGCCGGCGATTCCGGTGGCCAGGCGGTTCTTCAGCGGCGCGCGCCAGCGGTCCGGGACCCGGCCCGCGACCAGCGCGGCGAGGGATCCGGCGGTCGCGCCGTTGGAGTCGGTGTCCCAGCCGCCGGAGACGGCGCCGCAGACGGAGCGGGTGAAGTCGCCGTCGGCGTGGGTCAGGGCGGCGGCGGTCAGGGCGGTGTTGGGGACGGCGTGGACCCAGTGGTAGTGACCGTAGCGGGCGTGCAGGCGGTCGACGACGCGGTCGAAGTCCGCTTCGTCGTGCGCGGCCCGGATCCCGAAGCGGACGGCCTCGGCGAGGCGGGAGCCGGGCGGTACGACGGCCAGCCCGGCGCGCAGGGCGGTGTGCACGTCGGCCCGGCCGGAGGCCGCCTCGGCGATCGCGGCGGCGGCGAACAGGGCGGCGTACAGGCCGTTGCGGGTGTGGGTGAGGGCGGCGTCGCGGTGGGCCTGCGCGGCGGCGGCCACCGGGTCGCCGGGGTGGGTCCAGCCGTGCACGTCGGCGCGGATGAGGGCGCCGATCCACTCGCGGAACGGGTTGTGGTGGACGGCGGTGTCCGGGGGCTCCAGGCCGAGCAGGAGGTTGCGGTAGGCGGCGCGCTCGGCGGTGAAGGTCCGCCCGGCGGGGAGCTCGTCGAGCCAGAGCCGGGCCACGTCGGCGGTGGTGAAGTCCCGGCCGTGGCGCCGCAGCAGCAGGAGGTTCAGGAGCGCGTAGTTGAGGTCGTCGTCCTCGGGGGTGCCGTCGATGTTCTCGGCGAGGGAGGTGGCGGCGGAGCGGCGGTTCCACGGGTACGCGGCCAGCAGGGCGGCGGGTACGCCGCGGGCGGTGAACCAGCCGTCCAGCGGCCAGTTCCCGGCGGCCCGGGCCAGCGCCCGGATGCCCTCCAGCGGCAGCTTCTCGACCGGCTTGCCGAGGACGCAGCCGGCGGCCCGGCCCACCCAGGCCGCTTCCAGCCGGGCCTGCAGGCCGCCGTCGTGGCCCGGCTCGGGCGGGGCGGCCGGGGGAGGGCCGGCCGACGGTCCGGCCGGCTGTCGGGCCGGCCAGGTACGGGTGATGGCCTCCCAGGAGTCCGGCTCGGCCGCGGCCACGGCCGGCGGGCAGGGCAGGGCGGCCAGCTCGTCCAGCAGCCGCCCGGCCAGCCGCCGCAGCCCGGGCGCCGCCGCCCCGGCCCCGGCCCGCGCCGGCGCGGCGGACCCGCCGGCCCCGAACCAGACCCGCGCCACACCCTCGGCGTCCCGCCCGTCCTCCGCGGCGAGCCGCAGCTCGTGCCCGACGAGGTCCTCGGGCCGCACCCACGTCACCCGCACCCCGCCGTCCCCCTGCGCCGTCCCGCCCGCGGGCGCCCCCCTCACCCTTCCACCGTCCGGCCCCCCGCACCGCGCGGGCCCGGCTTCCCCGCTCCGGGACTGCGACTGCGACGCCGACGCCGACGCCGACGCCGACGCCGACGCCGACGCCGACGCCGACGCCGACTCCGACTCCGACGCCGTCCCGGCCGGGCCGGCGGCGCGGGGATGCCCCTGTGGGGCGCCTTCGGGTTCCGCGGTGCGCCGCCCTGCTCGGAGTGCCTTCGCGGTGTCGGGCGTAGCCGGGGCCGTGCGGCCGGGCTCTTCGGCGCGTGGGCCCGGGCCCGGCGCTTTCGGGCGGCCGGCCGCGGCGGGGGCGGGCCGGCCGGGGGTGTGGTTGCGGGGGAGGGCCCGGGGCGTGGCCCCCCGGGCCGTGGCGTGGGCCCCTTCGCCCGTGGCGGGGGTGGTCATCGGGGGGCCGCCAGGGCTGCGAAGGCCGCCTCGTGGGCGCGGCGGCGGGAGCGGTCGCGGGCGTGGACCTCGCGGGCCACCGCGGCCAGCGCCGCGGCCGGGGCGTGCAGGTCGAGGCGGCTGGCCTCGGCGACCCGCCCGGCCCAGTCGGGCGGGACCGCGGCCGCGCCCGCCAGGGCACCGGCGATCGCGCCCGCCATGGTGGCGGTGGAGTCGCAGTCCCGGCCGTAGTTGACCGCGCCGAGGACCGCGCCCTCGTACGCGCCGCCCGAGACGACCAGCATGCCGAGCGCGACCGGCAGCTCCTCGATGGCGTGCAGCCTCGACGGCCGCCGGGCACCGAGCGAGGGCCGGCGGTAGTCGGGGCCGACCGAGTCGTACGGGGCCACCGCCTCCCGCAGCGGGCCCAGCGCCGACTCGAAGTCCCCGTGGCGCCCGGCCACTTCGCAGACCGCCTCGATCGCGGCCCGCGTGCCGTCCTTGGCCAGGGCGAGGGCGGCGTCCACCACCGACGACACCGTCGCCCCCGGCACGCACGCCGCCGCCACCGCCGCGGCGAGGACGCCGGCCGCCTCACGCCCGTACGAGGACTGGTGCGCGCCGGCGATGTCCAGCGCCTCCGCGTACGCGCCTGCCGGGTTCCCCGCGTTGACGATGCCGACCGGCGCCATGTACATCGCCGCACCGCAGTTGACGATGTTGCCGCTGCCCGCCTCGCGCGGGTCGGCGTGCGCGTAGTGCAGCCGGGCCACGATCCACTTCTCGGCGAGGAAGATCCGCTGGAGGGGGAGGGCCTCGGCCTCCAGCTCCGGGATCCAGCGGGGGTTCGTCATGAGGTCGGGGACGAGGTGGTCGGCGACCGCGTACGCGTCGAGGTGGTCGCGTACGGTCTCGTACACCCGGACCAGGGCGTGCGTCATGAGGGTGTCGTCGGTGACGTGGCCGTCGCCCTTGTGGTACGGGGCGATGGGCCGGGCGGTGCGCCAGTCCTCGTGCCAGGGGCCGACGATGCCGCGGACGCGGCCGCCGTGGCGGCGGACGATCTGCTCCGGGGACCAGCCCTCGACCGGGCCGCCGAGCGCGTCGCCGACGGCGGCCCCGACGAGGCAGCCGGCCGCCCGGTCTTCCAGTGTGAGCGTCGGCGTCTGCGTCAGCGTCATGTCCGAATCATCCCTTGGGTGAGGTGAGTTCCGTACGAGCGAGGTGTGCGGCGAGTTCGACGAGGTCGGTGCCGGCGAGGCGGGGCAGGGCGCAGCCGGACAGGGTGCGGCAGGCCTCGCGCCATGCGGCGGGGACGCAGTCGCCGCCGCCGAGGGCGCCGGTGAGGGCGCCGGCCAGCGCGGGGGCGGAGTCCGCGACGCGGGACAGGCAGGCGGCCGCGGGGACGGCGTCGACGGTCCGGCCGCGGGCGGCGGTGGCCAGGGCGAGGGCCACGGGGACGGTCTCGGCGGCGGCGATGCCGTAGCTGTAGACGTGGTCGACGATCTCGTGCTCGAGGGTGGGGACGATGGCGAAGGCGCCGCCGCCCTCCGTGAGGGTACGGGCGAGTTTGACGGCGTGGCGGGCGTTGCGGCCGATCTCGGTGGCGGCCGGGAGCTGGTCGAGGGCGGCGTCGACGGCGGCGTCGGTGCCGGACCCGGCCAGGGCGGCGGCGACGGCGGCGGCCATGGCGCGGGCACCGTGGACGCCGTCGCCGTCCTGGGTGTAGCGGGCGTCGAACTCGGCGAGGTCGGCGGCCGCGGCCGGGTCGCCGGGGTGGACGACGGCGAGGACGCAGGCCCGGACGCAGGCGGCGTCGTCGAAGTAGTGCGGGTTGTCGTGGCCGGTGGCGGGCGGGCGCAGCCCGGCGGCGAGGTTGCCGAGGCCGGCGCGTACGGAGATCCGGGCGCGCAGCGGCAGCACGGCCGACTCCACCTCGGGGGCGCGCTCGGCCGCGGCGGCGACCTCGCTGGCCAGGGCGTTCCAGGCGAGGTCGATCGCGGCCCGCATCCGGCGCGACCGGCTGAGGTCGCTGAGCAGGACCCCGGCCGCGGTGAGCACGGACTCGGCGGCGAAGGCGGCCCACTCGGCGTCGTCGGAGGGGCCGAGCAGCAGGGGCTCGGGCGGCTGGTTCAGGGCGATCGGGACCGGGAGGGTGGTGGTGGCGTTCTGCTCCGCGAAGGTGTCGAGCTCCCGGGTCAGCCGGCGGGTCCACTCGGGCATCCGGCTGGCCCGGTGCCGGGCGGCGGGCCACCCGGCGGCATCCCCGACCGCCAGCCCGAGCAACAACCCCTCGATCCGCCGCCGACCCGGCTCCTGCCGCTGGCCTGGCTCCTGCCGGTCGCCCGGCTCCCGCCGCCCGCCCGGCTCCCCGCCGGAACCCGCCGCGCGGTGGGCCGAGGCCGCGGACGCCGGGGATCCCGCCTGACCGCCTCGCCCGGCGCCCCCTGCGGAGCCGTCCGGCCTGCCCAGAGCCGTCGGCGCGCCGGTCCGCCCCCGCTCGCCCGGCTCCGCCCCCGGACGATCCTCTGGGCGCACGGGCGCCTCGGCACCCGCCGAGTTGTCCCCTCCGCTCGGCTCCGCGGGTGCGGGGGATGCCGACTGGTCGCCTCGGCCGGTCCACCCCCCGGAGCCGTACGGCCTGCCCCGAGCCGCGGGGGCGCCGCCCCGACCGCGCTCTGCGGGCTCCGCCCCTTGACCACCCGTCGGGCGGGCGGGTGTCCCGGCACCCGCCGGGTCGTCCCCTGCGCCCGGCTCTGCGGGTGCGGGGGATGCCGCCTGGCCGCCTCGGCCGGCGCACCCTGCAGAAGCGTCCGGCCCGCCCGGAGCCCCCTGTGTGCGGAATCGGTCCTGCTCGCCCGGCTCCGCGGATGCGGCCGGTGCCTCGGGTGCCGGAGGGGTGCCGGCCCGGCCGCGCTCGCCCGGCTCCGGACCGCCCGCGGGGCGGGTAGGGGCCCCGGCGCCCGCTAGGTCGTCCCCTGCGCCCGGCTTCGCGGCCGCGGCCGGCCTGACCGGAGCCGCCGGGGCGTTCGGCTGCGGGGCGGCGGGGCGGTTTGCCGGCGGGGGCGTCCTCGGGGCCGTCATCGGGCGGGCTCGGATTCCGGGGTGAGGAGGTCCGCAACGTCCAGGACGTGGTAGCCCCGCATCGACGGCAGGCAGCTGCCGCGGACCGGGCCGATCGCCGTCGCCCAGCCGGCGGGGATCGCCGCGACCCCCGACAGGGCCCCGGCCAGCGCACCCGCCACCGCGGCCGTGGTGTCCGCGTCGCGCCCCATGTTCACGGCCGTCAGGACGGAGCCCGCGAAGTCCCCGCGGCAGGCCGCGAACGCCCCGAACGCCAGGCCGACCGCCTCCGGGGCCAGGTCGGTCCACGGGTAGCCGCCGATCACCACCGCGGAGCGCACCGCCCGTTCCCCGCGCGGGGCGGCGGTGACGGCCCGGCGCAGGGAGCGGGCGGTCCAGGAGTCCGACGGGATCACCGAGAGGGCGGCGGAGACCACCGAGGCGGGTCCGGCGCCCGTCATGGCCGCCGCGACCCCGGCGGCGACGGCCTGGCCGCCGTAGATGCCCTCCCCGTCGTGGCTGACGCTGCCGTCGATGGCGACGAGCCGGGCCGCCTCGGCCGGCCGGCCCGCCGCGAACACCCCGAACGGCGCCGCCCGCATCGCCAGCCCGTCCGACCACGCGTGCCGGTGCTGCGCCGAGATCGGCGCGGCGAGCCCCCGCCGCAGGTTCTCCAGCGTGCCCCGCTCCGAGAACCCGGCCCCGCGGAACGGCCCGACGTCCAGGTCGGCGATCCAGTGGTGCCAGGCCCGCTCGACGTGCGAGACGGTCAGCGCCGACCCGTGCCGCGCCAGCAGCAGCCCCGAGAAGATCGCGTACTCGGTGTCGTCCGTCCCGGCCGGATCGTCCTCGACGAACCCCTCGATCCGCCCCCACCGTGCCCGGATCTGCGACGGCTTCATGTTCTCCGCCGGGGCACCCAGCGCGTCGCCGACGGCGAGGCCCAGCAGGGCGCCCCTGGACCGTTCCAGGAGGACCTGCGGATTGCGTGCAGCAGTCAGCTCCACGGTGCGCCTCTCACGTGACGGGGCCATCGTCGGGCCATCGTGACCCCTGGGGGGATTTGTGCCACGGCAGACGGTTTGTCGCTCACCGCAAAACAACCCACCCGGCCCCTCGTCACCCGGTCGCCGACCCCCAAATGCCCAGGTAAGTACGGCCTTCCTTGCTGGCGGGCAACAGAAATCGTGCGTAATTTCGAGGTGTTCAGGGGGAGCGGAACGCTCACGGCTCCCGTACGCGCATAAGGGGAGATACGCCGCATGTCCATCATCGACATCGAAGCACCGCTGCACACCGCCCACCGCGACAACCACACCCACCGCGACGTCAACGGGGGCTGGCTGCGCCCGGCCGTGTTCGGTGCGATGGACGGCCTGGTCTCCAACCTCGCGCTCATGACCGGTGTCGCCGGCGGCGCCGTCGCCCCGCACACCGTCGTCATCACCGGGCTGGCGGGCCTCGCGGCCGGTGCCTTCTCGATGGCCGCGGGCGAGTACACCTCCGTCGCCTCGCAGCGTGAACTGGTCCTCGCCGAACTGGACATAGAGCGTCAGCAGTTGCGCAAGCACCCCATCGACGAGATGGAGGAGCTCGCCGAGCTCTACGTCTCGCGCGGCGTCGAGCCGGCCCTCGCCCGCGAGGTCGCCATGCAGCTGTCCCGCGACCCGGAGCAGGCGCTGGAGATCCACGCCCGCGAGGAGCTCGGCATCGACCCCGACGACCTGCCGTCGCCGCTGGTCGCGGCCGCTTCCTCGTTCGGCTCGTTCGCGCTGGGCGCGCTGCTGCCGGTCCTGCCGTACCTGCTCGGCGCCACGGCCCTGTGGCCCGCGGTCCTGCTCGCCCTGGCCGGCCTCTTCGCCTGCGGCGCGGTGGTCTCCCGGGTCACGGCCCGCTCCTGGTGGTACAGCGGCCTGCGCCAGCTGCTGCTCGGCGGTGCGGCCGCGGGTGTGACGTACGTCCTGGGAACCTGGATCGGCGCGGCCATAGGCTGACGGCCCCGCGGATGAGACACTATGCAGCGCGCAACATAAGTAATCCGCAGTAGTCCCCGTTACCCGGCGGTTTCGATTCCGTGTCCGCCGGGCATCAGACGAGAGTGCCGGGCAACGATGCCCGCTTTCGGGCCGGGACCTTCGCCCCCGGCTCCCTTCTTTCTGCCTCGTGCAGCGTCCCCAGTGTCCGCATGCTGAAACGGCAATATCCGGTTCGCGGGATAGCGGTCATCATGTAACCTGCACGAAATTTCGCAGAGGGCCAACGTCGTCCCTCGGCTTGCACCAATGCCACGACGACGACGGGAGAGCCGATGCGTTCCGCATCCACGCACTCCGCGACCGGCCCGAGCACCACCGCCTGGTCGCCCATGGACGGTCGCCCCGCCCAGCAGGGCCTGTACGACCCGCGCAACGAGAAGGACGCCTGTGGCGTCGGATTCGTGGCGAACCTCACCGGCGAGGCGACCCACACCCTCGTCGAGCAGGCGCTGACCGTACTGCGGAACCTCGAGCACCGAGGCGCCACCGGCTCCGAGCCCGACTCCGGCGACGGCGCCGGCATCCTGTCCCAGGTGCCGGACGCGTTCCTGCGCGAGGTCGCCGGGTTCGAGCTCCCCGCGGCCGGCGCGTACGCCGTCGGCATCGCCTTCCTCCCCGCCGACGGCACCGCACAGGCCGTCGCCGTGGAGCAGGTCGAGGCCATCGCCGCCGAGGAGAACCTGACGGTCCTCGGCTGGCGCGAGGTCCCGGTCACCCCGGACCTGCTCGGCAACGGCGCCCGCGCCACCATGCCCGCCTTCTCCCAGCTGTTCGTCGCCGACGGCGGCGCCAGCGAGGGCATCGCCCTCGACCGCAAGGCGTTCGTCCTGCGCAAGCGCGCCGAGCGCGAGGCCGGGGTCTACTTCCCGTCGCTGTCCGCCCGCACCATCGTCTACAAGGGCATGCTGACCACCGGCCAGCTCGAGCCCTTCTTCCCGGACCTCTCCGACCGCCGCTTCGCCTCGGCGCTCGCCCTGGTCCACTCGCGGTTCTCCACCAACACCTTCCCGTCCTGGCCCCTGGCGCACCCGTACCGCTTCGTCGCCCACAACGGCGAGATCAACACGGTCAAGGGCAACCGCGCCTGGATGCGCGCCCGCGAGTCCCAGCTGGTCACCGATCGGTTCGGCTCTGCCGACAATGGGCACAGCGGGGCCGGCGCCCTGGACCGGATCTTCCCGATCTGCACCCCGGACGCCTCCGACTCGGCCTCCTTCGACGAGGTCCTGGAGCTCCTGCACCTCGGCGGCCGCTCGCTGCCCCACTCGGTGCTGATGATGATCCCGGAGGCGTGGGAGAACCACACCTCCATGGACCCGGCCCGCCGCGCCTTCTACCAGTACCACTCCACGATGATGGAGCCCTGGGACGGCCCGGCCTGCGTCACCTTCACCGACGGCACCCAGGTCGGCGCGGTCCTCGACCGCAACGGCCTGCGCCCCGGCCGCTACTGGGTCACCGACGACGGCCTCGTCGTGCTCTCCTCCGAGGTCGGCGTCCTCGACATCGACCCCGCCAAGGTCGTCCGCAAGGGCCGCCTGCAGCCCGGGAAGATGTTCCTCGTCGACACCGCCCAGAAGCGGATCATCGAGGACGACGAGATCAAGGCCGAGCTTGCGGGCGCCGCCCCGTACGCGGAGTGGCTCGAGTCCGGCGAGATCGAGCTGACGGACCTGCCCGAGCGCGAGCACATCGTGCACACCCACGCCTCGGTCACCCGCCGCCAGCAGACCTTCGGCTACACCGAGGAAGAGCTGCGCGTCCTGCTCGCCCCGATGGCCCGCACCGGCGCCGAGCCCATCGGCTCCATGGGCACCGACTCGCCGATCGCGGCCCTCTCGGAGCGCCCGCGCCTGCTCTTCGACTACTTCACCCAGCTCTTCGCGCAGGTCACCAACCCGCCGCTGGACGCCATCCGCGAGGAGCTCGTCACCTCGCTGCTGTCCTCCCTCGGCCCGCAGGGCAACCTGCTGGAGCCCACCGCCGCGTCCTGCCGCAGCGTCACGCTCCCCTTCCCGGTGATCGACAACGACGAGCTGGCCAAGCTCATCCACATCAACGCCGACGGCGACATGCCCGGCATGAAGGCCGCCACCCTCGCGGGCCTGTACCGGGTCTCCGGCGGCGCCGAGGCGCTGGCCGCCCGGCTCGCGGAGATCCGCGCCGAGGCCGACGCGGCCATCGAGGCCGGCGCCCGCCTGATCGTCCTGTCGGACCGCCACTCGGACGCCGAGCACGCGCCGATCCCCTCGCTGCTGCTCACCGCCGCCGTGCACCACCACCTCATCGCCACCAAGCAGCGCACCCAGGTGGGCCTGCTGGTCGAGGCCGGCGACGTCCGCGAGGTCCACCACGTCGCCCTGCTCATCGGCTACGGCGCCGCCGCCGTCAACCCGTACCTCGCCATGGAGTCCGTCGAGGACCTGCTGCGCGACGGCACGTTCATCGAGGGCATCGAGCCCGAGAAGGCCATCAAGAACCTGATCTACGCCCTCGGCAAGGGCGTCCTGAAGGTCATGTCCAAGATGGGCATCTCCACCGTCGCCTCCTACCGCGGCGCCCAGGTCTTCGAGGCCGTCGGCCTCGACGAGGAGTTCGTCGAGACGTACTTCCAGGGCACCGCCACCAAGATCGGCGGCGTCGGCCTGGACGTCATCGCCAAGGAGGTCGCCGCCCGCCACGCCAAGGCCTACCCGGCCTCCGGCATCGCCCCGGCGCACCGCGCGCTGGAGATCGGCGGCGAGTACCAGTGGCGCCGCGAGGGCGAGCCGCACCTGTTCGACCCGGAGACGGTCTTCCGCCTCCAACACGCCACCCGCAACCGCCGGTACGACATCTTCAAGAAGTACACCGACCGGGTGAACGAGCAGTCCGAGCGCCTGATGACGCTCCGCGGCCTGTTCGGCTTCAAGACGGGTGAGTCGGGCCGTCCCGCCATCTCTGTGGACGAGGTCGAGCCGGTCTCCGAGATCGTCAAGCGCTTCTCCACCGGCGCCATGTCGTACGGCTCCATCTCCAAGGAGGCGCACGAGACCCTCGCCATCGCCATGAACCAGTTGGGCGGCAAGTCCAACACCGGTGAGGGCGGCGAGGACCCGGACCGCCTCTACGACCCGGCGCGCCGCTCGTCGATCAAGCAGGTCGCCTCCGGCCGCTTCGGCGTCACCTCCGAGTACCTGGTCAACGCGGACGACATCCAGATCAAGATGGCCCAGGGCGCCAAGCCCGGCGAGGGCGGCCAGCTGCCCGGCCACAAGGTCTACCCGTGGGTCGCCAAGACCCGGCACTCCACCCCCGGCGTGGGCCTGATCTCCCCGCCGCCGCACCACGACATCTACTCCATCGAGGACCTGGCCCAGCTGATCCACGACCTCAAGAACGCCAACCCGGCCGCGCGCATCCACGTGAAGCTCGTGTCCGAGGTCGGCGTCGGAACGGTCGCGGCCGGCGTGTCCAAGGCCCACGCGGACGTCGTCCTGATCTCCGGCCACGACGGCGGTACGGGCGCCTCCCCGCTCACCTCGCTCAAGCACGCGGGCGGCCCCTGGGAGCTCGGCCTCGCCGAGACCCAGCAGACCCTGCTGCTCAACGGGCTGCGCGACCGCATCGTGGTCCAGACCGACGGCCAGCTCAAGACCGGCCGCGACGTGGTCATCGCCGCGCTGCTCGGCGCCGAGGAGTTCGGTTTCGCGACCGCACCGCTCGTCGTCTCCGGCTGCGTCATGATGCGCGTCTGCCACCTGGACACCTGCCCGGTCGGCATCGCCACCCAGAACCCGGTCCTGCGCGAGCGCTTCTCCGGCAAGGCCGAGTTCGTGGTGAACTTCTTCGAGTTCATCGCGCAGGAGGTCCGCGAGCTCCTCGCCGAGCTCGGCTTCCGCTCCGTCGAGGAGGCCGTCGGCCACGCCGAGCTCCTCGACACCAGCAAGGCCGTCACCCACTGGAAGGCCCAGGGCCTCGACCTCGAGCCCCTCTTCCACGTGCCGGACCTGCCGGAGGGCGCCGTGCGCCACCAGCTGATCGAGCAGGACCACGGCCTGGAGAAGGCCCTGGACAACGAGCTGATCGAGCTCGCCGCCGACGCGCTGGCCGCCGCCACCGCCGAGGAGGCCCGCCCCGTCCGCGCCCAGGTCGCCATCCGCAACATCAACCGGACGGTCGGCACCATGCTCGGCCACGAGGTCACCAAGAAGTTCGGCGGTGCGGGCCTGCCCGACGACACCATCGACCTGACCTTCACCGGCAGCGCCGGCCAGTCCTTCGGCGCCTTCCTGCCCAAGGGCATCACCCTCCGCCTGGAGGGCGACGCCAACGACTACGTCGGCAAGGGCCTCTCCGGCGGCCGGGTCGTGGTCCGCCCGGACCGCGGCGCCGACCACCTCGCCGAGTACTCCACCATCGCCGGCAACACCATCGGCTACGGCGCCACCGGCGGCGAGATGTTCCTGCGCGGCCGCACCGGCGAACGCTTCTGCGTCCGCAACTCCGGCGCCCTGGTCGTCTCGGAGGGCGTGGGCGACCACGGCTGCGAGTACATGACCGGCGGCACGGCCGTCGTCCTCGGCGAGACCGGCCGCAACTTCGCGGCGGGCATGTCCGGCGGCGTCGCGTACGTCGTCGACCTCGACCGGGACAACGTCAACGTCGGCAACCTGGAGGCCGTCGAGGCCCTCTCGGACGACGACAAGCAGTGGCTGCACGATGTGGTGCGCCGCCACGAGGAGGAGACCGGCTCGACCGTGGCCGCGAAGCTCCTGGCTGACTGGTCCGTCTCGGTGGACCGCTTCAGCAAGATCATCCCCACCACGTACAAGGCAGTGCTCGCCGCCAAGGACGCCGCTGAGCGGGCCGGACTCTCCGAGTCCGAGACCACCGAGAAGATGATGGAGGCGGCGACCCATGGCTGACCCGAAGGGCTTCCTCACCACCCCGCGCGAGACCGCCTGCTCCCGTCCCGTGGCCGAGCGCCTCAAGGACTGGAACGAGGTCTACGTCCCCGGCTCCCTCCTGCCGATCATCAGCAAGCAGGCCGGCCGCTGCATGGACTGCGGCATCCCGTTCTGCCACAACGGCTGCCCGCTCGGGAACCTGATCCCGGAGTGGAACGACTACGCGTACCGCGAGGACTGGGGCGCGGCCGCGGAGCGGCTCCACGCCACGAACAACTTCCCGGAGTTCACGGGCCGCCTGTGCCCGGCCCCGTGCGAGTCGGCGTGCGTGCTCGGCATCAACCAGCCGGCCGTCACGATCAAGAACGTCGAGGTCTCGATCATCGACAAGGCGTGGGACAACGGCGGGGTCGCCCCGCAGGCCCCCGAGCGCCTCTCCGGCAAGACCGCCGCCGTCATCGGCTCGGGCCCGGCGGGCCTCGCCGCGGCCCAGCAGCTGACCCGGGCCGGCCACACCGTGGTCGTGTACGAGCGCGCCGACCGCATCGGCGGACTGCTGCGGTACGGCATCCCCGAGTTCAAGATGGAGAAGGTGCACATCAACCGCCGCATCGAGCAGATGCGCGCGGAGGGCACCAAGTTCCGCACCGGCATCGAGGTCGGCCGCGACATCACCGCCGGCGACCTGCGCAAGCGGTTCGACGCGGTCGTCATCGCGGCCGGCGCCACGGTCTCGCGCGACCTGCCGGTCCCGGGCCGCGACCTGAACGGCATCCACTTCGCGATGGAGTACCTGCCGCTCGCGAACAAGGTCCAGGAGGGCGACTTCGTGGCCCCGCCGATCACGGCCGAGGGCAAGCACGTCGTCGTCATCGGCGGCGGCGACACCGGCGCGGACTGCGTCGGCACCGCCCACCGCCAGGGCGCCCTCTCGGTCACGCAGCTGGAGATCATGCCGCGCCCGAACGAGGAGCGGAACACGGCCACCCAGCCGTGGCCGACCTTCCCGATGCTGTACAAGGTCACCTCGGCCCACGAGGAGGGCGGCGAGCGGGTCTACTCCGTCTCCACCACCCACTTCGAGGGCGACGAGGACGGCAACGTCCAGGCCCTGCACCTGGTCGAGGTCGCCTTCGAGGACGGCAAGCTGGTCCAGAAGCCCGGCTCCGAGCGGGTCATCCCGGCCCAGCTGGTCACCCTGGCGATGGGCTTCACCGGCACCGACCAGTCCAACGGCCTGGTCGAGCAGTTCGGCCTGGACCTGGACGAGCGGGGCAACGTCGCCCGCGACGCCTCGTACGCGACCAACGTCGACGGCGTCTTTGTCGCCGGCGACGCGGGCCGCGGCCAGTCCCTGATCGTGTGGGCCATCGCCGAAGGCCGCTCCGCGGCCCGCGGCGTGGACCGCTACCTCACGGGCTCCAGCACCCTCCCGTACCCGGTCAAGCCGACGGACCGAGCCCTGACGGTCTGACCCGCCCCCGGCCCCCGCCCCCCGGGCGGGGCCCGGCCAACGCAACACCCCTCCCTGTGCGGAGGACCCTCATACGGTCCGCACAACGGCGTGCGGAACTCCGACACGGCGCCCGTCATGGCTCCCTTCTGGACGCCGCGCTCGCACCGCTCGGCCGCAGGCGGCCTCCCGGGCTTCGCCCGGCTGCGCCGGCCTCCGGCCGTCGGTCGCGGGCCCGGGCTGACGCAACACCCCTCCCTGTGCGGAGGACCCCTCATACGGTCCGCACAACGGCGTGCGGAACTCCGACACGGCGCCCGTCATGTCCCCGACCAGGGATGACGGGCGCCGTGGCGTGTGGTGGGGCTACCCGGGCTGACGAGCGCCCGTGTCCGCGTCAGGGGCCGGCGCCGGCGATGCGGGCGGCGGTGCGGTAGGCGGTGGGGGTGAGGCCTGTGTGGCGTTGGACGTGGGTGCGGAGGGAGTCCGCCGTGCCCAGGCCGCTTCGGGCCGCCACCTGGTCCATGGGCAGGGTCGTGGTCTCCAGGATCTCCCGGGCGCGGTCCAGGCGCTGGTGCAGGAGCCACTGGAGCGGGCTCAGGCCCGTCTCCGCGCGGAAGCGTCGGGTCAGCGTGCGAACGCTCGTGCCGGCGTGCCGGGCCAGCTCCGCCAGGGTGGTCGGCTCGTCCAGCCGGGCCAGGGCCCAGGCGCGGGTCGCGGCGAGCGAGGTCCCGCGCTCGGGCGGCAGCGGGGTCTGGACGAACTGGGCCTGCCCGCCCGGGCGTACCGGCGCCGCCACCACCAGCCGGGCCGTGGCGTTCGCGACCGCCGCCCCGAGGTCGCCGCGCACGATGTGCAGGCACAGGTCGATCCCCGCGGACATCCCCGCCGAGGTCAGCACCCCGCCGGCCTCGACGAACAGCACGCCGGGCCGTACGTCGACCGCCGGGAACAGCCGCCGGAACTCCTCCGACATCATCCAGAACGTCGTCGCACCCCGCCCGTCGAGCAGGCCGGCCTGCGCCAGGACGAACGCCCCCGTGCAGATGGAGGCGATGCGCAGCCCCCGCGCGGCGGCGGCCCGCAGGGCCTCCAGCGCCCGGGGATCGGCGTCGGTGCGCGAGCCCGTCCCCGTGACGATCACCGTGTCGGCCCGCTCGACCGCCTCCAGCCCCTGCGACACCACCACGTCCATGCCGTCCATCGCCTTCACCACCCCCGGGTCCGGGATGCACACCGTCACCTCGTACGCGGGCCGGCCGTCGGCGTACGTGGCCAGGCCGAAGACCGCGCCCGGGATCGACAGGTCGAAGGCGGTCACGGGCGGGAGGGCGATGACCGCGATGCGGTGAGGCCGCCGCACGGATGTCGTCGTCATGGCTCGAACCTCCGGAGTCCTGGCGTTCCGGCCACTACTGTACGGGGCCCGTGCGGACGAGAGTTGGGGGCTGAGGGATGGAATCGACTTACTGGTAAGGGAGTTATCGGTATGGGTCTGCACGTCATCGCAGGCGCCGGTGCGATCGGCACCGCCACCGCCCGTCTGCTCGCCGCCGCCGGGGAACAGGTCCGGATCGTCACCCGCAGCGGCGGCGGGCCCGAGCACCCGCTCGTCGAACGGGTCGCCGCCGACGTCACCGACACCGGGGCCGTCGCCGCTCTGCTCGACGGCGCGCGCACGCTCTACAACGCGGCCGCGCCGGCGTACCAGCACTGGCGGACGGAGTTCCCGCCGCTCGCCGCCTCGCTCCTCGCCGCCGCCGAGAAGGCCGGAACGGACCTCGTCATACTCGGCAACGTCTACGGGTACGGGGACACCCAGGAGGGCGCTGCGCTCACGGCCGACCTTCCCATGCGGCCCGTCTCCGACAAGGGCCGCGTCCGCGCCGCCATCTGGCAGGAGGCGTTCGCCGCGCACGAGGCCGGCAGGGTGCGGGTCGCCGAGGTCCGCGCGTCCGACTTCCTCGGCGCGACCGCGGTCGGCCTCCTCCCCCTCATGGTCGTGCCCGCCGTCCTCGCCGGCGAGCAGGTGGCGGCCCCGGTCGGCCTGGACGCCCCCCACGCCTGGTCCTACGTCGACGACGTCGCCCGCACCCTGATCGCGGTCGGCGCCCGGGAGGACACGTGGGGCCGGGCCTGGCACGTGCCCTCCACCTCCGAGCTGTCCGCCCGGGACCTGATGGCCCGCCTGGCCGAGATCGCCGGGGCGCCCGCCCCCCGCCTGCGGACCATGACCCCGCAGGAACTGGCCGCAGCGGTCGCCGCCGACGAGCTGATGGCCGAGCTCCCCGAGATGGCGTACCTCTTCGACCGACCGCTGCGCCTGGACGCCTCCGACACCGAGCGCCTGCTCGGCGTACGGGCCACCGCCCTGGACACCGTGCTCGGCGAGCTGGTCGGCCCGGTGCCGTGACCGCCCGGCCGGTTCGCTCGTGCGGGTGATGCGCCTACGGCCGCTGCCGGCGGGAGGTGCGGACCCGTCGCTTGCGATCCAGGCCGTAGGGGCCATGTGGCGGGTGCAGCTGCGCAGTTGAGGGCGGTTCGGCTCTGGTAACAGTGGGGCGCATGCCCTCCCGAACCCTGCCGTCGCTGTCGTTGCCGCTGTCGTGGCCCGTGTCCTGCGCCCTCGTGGCCGCGGCCCTGCTGGCGCCCGCCACGTCCGTCTCCGCCGACGACGGCTCCGGCTCCGGCTCCGGCTTCGGGCGGACCGTCGACTACCGCGGCCTGCGCCTGACCGTCCCCGGCGGCTGGAGGGTCGTCGACCTCGACCGGCATCCCGACGCCTGCCTGCGCCTGGACCTGCCCACCCTCTACCTCGGGCACGCCGGCACCCAGCGGGAGTGCACCGGCCGCGCCGTCCGCACCCGCGCCGACACCCTCCACCTGGAGCCGCTCGCCGGAGCCCCGCCGCGCGCCGACATCCCGACCGTACGGGTCGACGCGGTCGAGGGCGGCGGCGTACCGGGCCCGCCGGACAGCGACGGCCACGACGACAGCCACGAGGTCCGCTACGCCCTGCAGCGCCGCGGGCTGATGGCGACGGTCTCGTACGGGGACACCTCCGACGCCGTACGGGAGCTGCTGGCGCGCGCCCGTACGGTCCCCGCCGCCGCAGCAGCCGCAGACGGCGCCGCGCACACCACCCCCGCCCTGGCCGAGCCCGCGGTGGCCGCCGGCCCCGGACCGCAGCACGCCGCCGCCCCGCAGCCCTTCACCGGCACCGGCTTCGACACCTGCACCGCCCCGACCCAGAGCGCCATGGACGCCTGGCGGAGCGCATCCCCCTTCGGAGCCGTCGGCATCTACATCGGCGGCCGGGCCCGCGCCTGCGCCCAGCCGCAGCTCACCGCCGGCTGGGTGAAGCGGCAGACCGAGGCGGGCTGGCACCTGATGCCGCTGTGGGCAGGCCTGCAGCCCTGGCACAGCTCGACCACCGGCCTGTCCCCCGACCCCTCCGCCGCCAACGACCAGGGCAAGGCCGCCGCCGAAGGAGCCGCCCAGGCGGCCCGGGCGCTGGGCCTGCCCGAGGGGACGGTGCTCTACAACGACCTGGAAAGCTACACCGACCGCCAGACCTGGGACCCGCCGGTCGTGGCCTACCTCACCGCCTGGACGGTCCGGCTGCACGAGCTGGGCTACGGCGCCGGGGCCTACGTCTCGGCGAGTTCCGGGGCCCAGGCGCTCAGCATCCACTACGACCAGGCCCCGCAGGCCATGCCGGACGTGCTGTGGGCGGCGTCCTGGAACGGCCGGGCCGCGGTCGCCGACGCCGACATGGGCCTGCCCGAGGGGACCCACCAGTGGGCCGGGCGGCGCCGCGCCCACCAGTACCGGGGGGACTACGGGGCCACGTACGGCGGCGTCACGCTCACCATCGACCGCAGCTGGATCGACGTCGACCCGACCGACCCGGCCGCGCCGGTGTCCCCGGGCGGCCCGGCCGTACCCCGGATGCCCCCGATGCCTGCGGTGCCTGCGGTGCCGGGCGTCCCCGTCACCCCGAAGTGGCCGCTGACCCTGCCCGGCTAGGCGTTGCCGCCGTCCCCGTCCCCGTTCTCGTCCTCGTCTTCCCGCGGCGGCTCGTCGTCGTTGCCGCGGCGGAACGTGTGCAGCCCGCGCTCCGGCGTCCACGTGCGGACCACGAGCTCCTCGCCGTCGATGCCGATGTGGACGACCTCCGTCAGGTCCGCGTGGAACACGTGGGACGGGAACGGGTGCTCGGCCTGCGTCTCCTCCGCGTACCGGTGCAGCTCGGGCGGGTCCACCAGCTCGATCGCCCGCCCGGAGATCCGTACGTCGCCCTCGGCCATCGCGTCGTCCGGGCCGGGGTTGCTGTGCAGCGCGAAACGCGGGTCGCGCTGCAGGTCCCGGGCCTTGAGCGAGCCCGCCATCATGCCGAGCCACAGCTCCCCGCCGCGGAACCCGACGCTCAGGCCGGTCAGCCGCGGGGAGCCGTCCTTGCGGAGGGTGGCGAGGACGTGGTGGGGGAACGCGGCGAAGCGGGCCCGGACGGCCGCCGCGAACTCCGGTTCCCGTTCCTCGAACGCTGCCCAGTTGTTCGTCGTCATACGTCCATCAAAGCGCGTGCGGCGGGCGGCGGCCGGTCAGGCGCGCACGATGCCCGCCGCCCGCGCCGCCGCCAGCCAGGCCGGGAACTCCCCGACCAGGCGGTCGTACAGCACCCCGTCGGGTACGGTCCGCGGGTCCGGGCCGGCGTGGAAGTAGCCCGCGTTGTCCACCACCCGGTACCGCGGCACGGGGAGTTCGTCGAGCCGGCGCAGGAAGTCGAACTGGCTGCTGCGGGTGTTGCCGAAGCCGACGAACTGCCAGAAGAGGGGCAACCGGGCCGCCTTGCACAGGTACCGCTCCGCGGCGGGGCGGCTGACGGGGCCGCCGTCCGTCTGGAAGAGGACAAGGGCGGGTTTCGCGGTGCCGGAGTCCAGGTAGTGGTCGATGACCGCGTCCATCGCGGCGTGGTACGAGGTCTTGCCCATGTGGCCGAGGCGGGAGGCGATCTCCGCGACGCGGCCCTCGTGGCCGGCGAGGGGGATCTCCTCGACGGCGTCGACGTCGGTGGAGAAGAACACCACCGGGACGCGGGCGTCGTCGTCCAGGTGCGCCGCCAGGCCGAGGACGCGGTCGGCGAAGGCCTGCACCGTGCCGTCGCGGTAGTACGGGCGCATCGACCCGGAGTAGTCCAGGACCAGGTAGACGGCGGCCCGGCCGCCGTGCAGCCCGTGTCGGCGGAGGGAGGCGCCGGCGTGCTTGTAGAGGTCCACCAGCGCCGGTGCCGTCTGCTCGACCTTGCGGAGGTCGATCGCACTGCCGTTGCCGCTGCCGTCGCCGCCCGTCATGGCCCGAGGGTACGTGAGCCGGCCCGGCCCCCGCCCCCGAAGCCGGACACCGGGGCGGCCGTAGGCAGCCCTGCCGCCCGGCGGGCCGGGGTTCCCTGGGGCTCCGCCCCGGACCCCGCGCCTCAATCGCCGGCGGGGCTGGAGGTGCCGGGCTCCCGTTTCAGGCGTCGGGGAAGCCCGCTCCGGTCTCGCCGGTGTGCCGGGGGAGGCCTGCCAAGGGCGTTCTGGCCTTGTCCGCGTGCGGTGTGGATACCGCAGCCAGGGCTTCCGCCCGGGGAATCCAGCCTCGCCGGCGTTTGAGGCGCGGGGTTCGGGGCGGAGCCCCGGGCTTTGAGCCTCGCCGGCGTTGGAGGCGGGCGGGGGCCGGGGCGGAGCTCCGGGATACGGAGAAAGGGCGGGGCGGGGACTGGCTCCGCGCAGCGGGGCGGAGCCGGAGGGCAGGCGGGTGCCGGCGGCCCGGGGGGAACGGGCTGGTCAGGCGGGCGGGAGATCGCGAAGAATGGCCGCATGAGCCCCGCCCCCGCACCCGGAAACCCGGTTCGAGCCCGGTCCTTCGACGCCGCGGCCCCGCTGTACGCGGCCCACCGCCCCGGTTACCCCCGCGAACTCCTCGACGCCGTCGAGGAACTCGCCGGCCGCCCGCTCCGCGGATCCCGCGTGGCCGACGTCGGCGCCGGCACCGGCATCGCCACCGCCCTCCTGCACGCCCGCGGCGCCGACGTCCTCGCCGTCGAGCCCGGCGACGGCATGGCCGCCGAGTTCCGGCGCGCCCACCCGGACATCCCGATCGTGCGCGGCGACGGCGACCGCCTCCCGCTCGCCGACGCCGTCTGCGACTTCCTGACGTACGCCCAGGCCTGGCACTGGACCGACCCCGACCGGTCCGTCCCCGAGGCCCGGCGCGTCCTGCGGCCCGGCGGGGCGCTCGCGCTGTGGTGGAACGACCTGGACACCACCGTCCCCTGGATCGCCGAGCAGGACGCCCGCCTCGCCGCCTTCTTCGGCCAAGCCGCGACCCTGGGCCCCCACCCCGTCCGCGGTCTGCCCGCCGAGCTCGCGTTCACCACCCGCCGGGTGCGGTGGTCGCGGCGGATCCCGCTCGACGCGCACCTGGCGAACCATGCCAGCCACTCGGCGTTCCTGGTCCTGGGCGCGGCCGGCACGCGGGAGTTCATGGACGCCGAACGGGCCCGGCTGAGCCCGCTCTTCCCCGACGGCACGGTCGAGGAGCGGTACCTCGTCACCGTCAGCGTGGCCGTCGTATGAGACGGGCGGCGGGGCTGCCGGCCCTGCCCGTCCCGCTCGCCGCGCTCGTCGTGCTCGGGGGCGTCGGGCTGACGGGGTGCACGGCCGGGGCCGGGGTGCGGTACTCGGAGGACTACGAGAAGCACGAACCGCTGCGGGTGGAGGGCTACCCCTCGGCAGGGTCGCTGCGGGTGGTCCAGGAGGTCGTCTGGCGGATCGGGGACGGCGAGGCGGGGGCGCTGGCCTCGCTGGGGAGCAGTGACAGCTCGGCGGGGGAGCGGGAGCGGGCCGCGAAGCGGTGGGTGGCGGAGTACCGGCGTGGTGCCGGGGGGCCGGTCACGGCGTCGTTCTGCGGGCCGGGGGACGAGCGGCAGGTGGTGACGCTGCGGTTCGGGACGACGGGCCAGACCAAGGTCCTGCACGTCCGCCTCGACGGCCCGGGCGGGGAGTCCGGCTGGCGCGTCCGCCTCCTGGCCGACGAGGCTCCGGAGTCGCCGCCGGCCGCCTGCCCGTAGCAGGGCTCCGGGCCGTGCCCCCTCCTCCCGGTGCAACGCCTCAAGGGCCGGCGGGGCTGTGCCGCCCCCCGGCACGGCAGGGTTTGCGGGACGCCTGTCCCAGGGTTCGGCGGAGCCGGGATTGCCCTTCGGGCGCCTTCGAAGCGGGGGCCACCTCCGACCGCCCCTTTCGAAGCGGGGGGTGGGCAATCCAAGCCTCGCCGGCGTTTGAGGCGCGGGGTCTGGGGCGGAGCCCCTGGGGGCACCTCCCAGCGGTAGCTGGGGGAGGAACCCGGCTCCGCCGGGCACCGGGCTCTGCCCGGGCCCTCCCCCGGGCTCTGCCCGGGCCCTCCCCCGGGCTCTGCCCGGGCCCTCCCCCGGGCTCTGCCCGGGCCCTCCCCCGGACTCCGTCCGGGGGGACCCCCACTCAAACGCCGGCGAGGCTGAATTCACCGGACCCGGCTTCGGAAGCCGGGTTGCGGGATGCCGGGGGTCGGCGGAGCCGGCGAGGGTCAGACGGGGTCGGGCGGGAGGATCGTGGCGCGGCAGGCGGCTGGGGTGCCCCAGGCGTTGCGGAGGGGGCGGGCCTTGCGGAGCCACAGGGACAGGTCCAGTTCCTCCGTGTAGCCGACCGCGCCGTGGATCTGGAGTGCGGTCAGGGCCGCCGCGTAGGCCGCCTCCCCGGACCTCAGCTTCGCCGCGGCTGTGTCGGCCGGAGCGAGGGAGAGGGCTGCCGCCCAGAGCAGGGGGCGGGCGAACTCCAGCGCCAGGTACGTGTCCGCCAGGCGGTGTTTGACCGCCTGGAAGCCGCCGATCGGCATGCCGAACTGCGTGCGCTGCTTCGCGTACTCCACCGTCCGCTCCAGCAGCGTCTCGCCGACGCCCTGGCACTGGGCGGCGGTCAGCAGCCGGGCCCAGTCGGCCGCGGTCCGGGCGGCCGCGAGGACGTGCGGGCCCGCCGCCAGGAGTTCCCCCGCCCCGACGCTCGGGAGTGACAACCTGCGGGTCGGGTCCGTCGAGCGGATCGGGGGGCCCGACGCCGCGCCCGGGGTCACGCGGAGTTCGCCCGCCGGCGACACCGTGAAGCAGTGCGCGGCGGCGTCCGCGTCCAGGGCGTACCGACCGCCACTGCCGGGCACGGTCAGCGTGGCCACCGCCTCGCCCGCCACCAGGGCCGGAACGAACCGCTTGGCCAAGGCCCCGTCCCCCAGCCGCCCCAGCAGCACCGCGGCCGCGGCCGTCTCCACCACCGGACCCGGCATCCCGGCCCGGCCCACCTCCACCAGCGCCACGGCCAGCTCCACCGGCAGCAGGCCGACCCCCTCGTACGCCTCCTCCGCGGCAGCCGCGAAGAGCCCGGCTGCGGCCAGCCGCCCCCACACGGCCCGCCCCGGCGCATGGTCCCCGGCCGCCCAGGCCCGTGCCGCGGCCGGGACCTGCGCGCCGCCCAACAGCCCGCGCAGGGTGCGGGCGAAGTCCGACTGCTCCTCGGTCGGCAGGAATCGCATCAGCGGCGGCCCTTCGGCAGGCCGAGCAGCCGCTCGGCGATGATGTCGCGCTGGATCTCGTTCGTGCCCGCATAGATCGGCCCGGCCAGGGAGAAGAGCCACGGCTCCGCCCAGGCCCCGTCCGCCAGCTCCGCGTCCGGGCCCAGCAGGTCCAGCGCGGTCTCGTGCAGGGCGATGTCGTACTGCGACCAGAACACCTTGTTCAGGCTGGACTCGGCGCCGATCCGGGTCCCCGCCGCGATCCGGGCCGCGCCGGCCCAGGTGAACAGCTCGTACGCGCGCGCCCCGACCACCGCGTCCGCGACCCGGTCCCGCAGCGCCGTGTCCGCGGGATCCCCGGCGGCCCGCCACAGCTCCAGCAGCCGGCCGGCCGCGGCCAGGTACCGGCCGGGGGAGCGCAGGGTCAGCCCGCGCTCGTTGCCGGTCGTCGACATGGCGATCCGCCAGCCCTGCCCCGGCTCCCCGATGACGTCCTCGTCGGGTACGAACACCTCGTCGAGGAACAGCTCCGCGAAGGCCGGCTTGCCGTCGAGGCGGCCGATGGGCCGCACCGTCACGCCCGGCGCCCGCAGGTCGAACATCAGGTAGGTCAGGCCCCGGTGGGGCTCGGCGGCCGCCGGGTCCGTACGGAAGATGCCGAAGGCGCGGTCCGCGAACGCCGCCCGCGAGGACCACGTCTTCTGCCCGGACAGCAGCCAGCCGCCCTCGGTGCGCTCGGCCCGCGACCGCAGCGAGGCCAGGTCGGAGCCGGCCTCCGGCTCGGACCAGGCCTGCGCCCACACCACCTCGCCGCTCGCCATCGGCGGCAGGACGCGGGCCCGCTGCTCGGGGGTCGCGTACTCGAAGAGGGTCGGCGCCAGCAGGCTGATGCCGTTCTGCGAGACCCGGCCCGGCGCGCCCGCCGCCCAGTACTCCTCCTCGAAGACCAGCCACCGCTCCAGGTCCGCGCCCCGGCCCCCGTACTCCTCGGGCCAGGACACCACCGACCAGCGGTCCGCGTGCAGGTGCGCCTCCCACGCGCGGTGTGCGGCGAAGCCCTCCGCCGTCTCCAGCGAGGGCAGGGGGGCGCGTGGGACGTGGCGGGCGAGCCACTTCCGGGCCTCGGCCCGAAAGGCCTCGACCTCCGCCGTGTGGGTCAGGTCCATCGGTGCTCGCCTCCGCTTCCCTAACAAGTGTTTGGTAGGTTAACTTGCGACTGTCGGCGAGTCGAGACGAACACCAAGAGCCATCGGCCAGGCGTACGAGCCAAGAGGAATCAGGAGGCAGCCCGTTGAACGCCACAGTCCCCGCCCCCGCCCCCGTCCCCGGACACGGGCTGCTGCAGGGCCGGTCCGCCGTCGTCACGGCCGCCGCCGGAGCCGGGATCGGCGGGGCCACCGCCCGCCGCTTCCTCGAGGAGGGCGCCCGCGTCGTCCTCGGCGATGCCCACGCCCGCCGCCTGAAGGAGACCGAGGAGGCGCTCGCCGCCGAGTTCGGCGCGGACCGGGTCGCCTCCCTGCCCTGCGACGTCACCGACGAGGCCCAGGTCCAGGCCCTGTTCGCGCACGCCGAGCGCACCCACGGCCGCCTCGACGCCGTCGTCAACAACGCCGGGCTCGGCGGCACCGCCCCCCTCGCCGACATGACCGACGAGCAGTGGGGCAGGGTCCTCGACGTCACCCTGAACGGCACCTTCCGCTGCACCCGCGCCGCCCTGCGCTCCTTCCGCGCCGCCGCCCCCCGGGGCAGCGGCGGCGGCGTCATCGTCAACAACGCCTCCGTCATCGGCTGGCGCGCCCAGGCCGGCCAGGCCCACTACGCCGCCGCCAAGGCCGGGGTGATGGCCCTGACCCGCTGCGCGGCGCTGGAGGCGGCCGAGTTCGGCGTACGGGTCAACGCGGTGGCCCCCAGCCTCGCCATGCACCCGCACCTGGCCAAGGTCACCAGCGAGGAGCTGCTGCAGGAGCTGACGGCCCGCGAGGCCTTCGGCCGGTACGCCGAGCCGTGGGAGGTCGCCAACGTCATCGTCTTCCTGGCCAGCGGCTACTCCTCGTACATGACCGGCGAGACCGTCTCCGTCAGCAGCCAGCGCGCCTAGGCCGAGAATGGGCGCGTGCCAACGAACAAGCCGACCAGCAAGCCGACCGGCAAGCCGACCAGCAGGGCAGCCGCGTCCGAGAAGAGCGCCGTGACGCCCCCGGCCGAGCGGCGCCGCGAGCTCCTCGACACCGCGGCCGAGGTCTTCGCCGCCCAGGGCTACAACGCCACCACCGTCCGCAAGATCGCCGACGCCGCCGGCATGCTCGCCGGCAGCCTCTACTACCACTTCGATTCCAAGGAATCGATGCTCGACGAGATCCTCTCCACCTTCCTCGGCGAGCTGTGGGAGGGCTACGACGCCGTCCTCGCCGCCGGCCTCGGCCCGCGCGAGACCATCGAGGCCCTCGTCACCGAGTCCTTCCGCGAGATCGACCGGCACCGCGCCGCCGTCGCGATCTACCAGAAGGAGTCCCGCCACCTGGCCGCACAGCCCCGCTTCCACTACCTGTCCGAGTCCCAGGCGAAGTTCGAGAAGGCCTGGCTCGGCACCCTGGAGCGCGGGGTCGCCGACCGGGTCTTCCGCGCCGACCTCGACATCCGCCTCACCTACCGCTTCGTGCGCGACACGGTGTGGGTGGCGGCGTCCTGGTACCGGCCCGGAGGGCAGCACAGCCCCGAGGAGATCGCCCGCCAGTACCTGTCGATGGTCCTGGACGGGATCGCCGTACGCAGCTGACCGACCGGGCGCGACCCGCGCCCCACCCGTCGAAGGAGCCCCCGATGCCCGAGGCCTACATAGTCGAAGCGGTACGCACCCCCGTGGGGCGGCGCGGGGGAGGCCTGTCCGCCGTCCACCCGGCCGACCTCGGCGCGCACGTCCTGACCGCCCTGGTCGAGCGCAGCGGGATCGACCCGGTGGCCGTCGACGACGTGGTCTTCGGCTGCCTGGACGCGGTGGGCCCGCAGGCCGGGGACATCGCCCGCACTGCCTGGCTGGCGGCCGGCCTGCCGCAGGAGGTGCCGGGGGTGACGGTGGACCGCCAGTGCGGCTCCTCCCAGCAGGCCGTCCACTTCGCGGCGCAGGGCGTGCTCTCCGGCACCCAGGACCTCGTCGTCGCGGGCGGCACCCAGAACATGTCGATGATCCCGATCGCCTTCGCTTCCCGGCAGGCGGCCGAGCCCTTGGGCCTGACCGAGGGCCCGTACGCGGGCAGCAGCGGCTGGCGCGCCCGGTACGGGGACGCGCCCGTCAACCAGTTCCACGGCGCCCAGCTGATCGCGCAGAAGTGGGGCATCTCCCGCCGCGACATGGAGGAGTTCGCCCTGCGCTCCCACCAGAGGGCCGTCCGCGCCCTCGACGAGGGCCGCTTCGTCCGCGAGACCGTCCCGTACGGGGACGTCACCGCCGACGAGGGCCCCCGCCGGGACACCACCCTGGAGAAGATGGCCGCCCTGAAGCCGGTCCTGGAGGGCGGCACCATCACCGCGGCGGTCTCCTCGCAGGTCTCCGACGGCGCGGCCGCGATGCTGATCGCCTCCGAGCGGGCCGTCGCCGAGCACGGCCTGCGGCCGCGGGCCCGCATCCACCACCTGTCGGTCCGCGGCGAGGACCCCATCCGCATGCTGTCGGCGCCGATCCCCGCCACGGCCCACGCCCTGAAGAAGACGGGCCTGTCGCTGGACGACATCGACCTGGTGGAGATCAACGAGGCCTTCGCCCCCGTCGTCCTGGCCTGGCTGAAGGAGACCGGGGCCGACCCCGACCGGGTCAACGCCAACGGCGGCGCGATCGCCCTGGGCCACCCGCTGGGGGCGACCGGGGTGAAGCTCATGACCACGCTGCTGCACGAGCTGGAGCGCACCGGCGGCCGCTACGGCCTGCAGACGATGTGCGAGGGCGGCGGGCAGGCCAATGTGACCGTCATCGAGCGCCTGTGAGCGCGGACGGCAGGATCTGCCGGGGGCCCTCCGCCCCCGGCCCCGTCGATGTGTGCTAGCTTTGGGGCGTTGCAGTTGTGGTACCCATGAACCTTATGTGCGCCTGACGGGAATGTTCCTCAGGCGCTTTTATTGTTTTTTGCCGGAATCACCGGTTGGGGCCCTCGCCGCCTATTCAGGAGATTCCCATGGCACTTGGCACCGTTAAGTGGTTCAACTCGGAAAAGGGCTTCGGCTTCATCGAGCAGGACGGCGGCGGCCCTGACGTCTTCGCCCACTACTCGAACATCGCCACCCAGGGTTTCCGTGAGCTCACCGAGGGCCAGCGCGTTTCCTTCGACGTCACCCAGGGCCAGAAGGGCCCGCAGGCCGAGAACATCCTGCCTGCCTGACGCATCCAGCATGCCGGGGTCCGCACCGCGAGGTGCGGACCCCGGCATGTCTGCTGTCTCGACCTAGTTCCACCTGTCGGTTTCAGGAAGGCCTTGCCGCATGACCAGCTCCAGCTCCGCACGTTCCGGCCGCCGACCCGCCCGGGGCCGAGGTGCGGCACAGGGACGTCCGAAGACTGGCGCCGCACGACAGAAGTCCGCGCCGGCCCCCGCCCGCCCGCAGGAATTCACCATGCCCGAGCCCGTGGTCCCGCCGCTGCCGCCGGCCGCCGCCTTCGAGGACATGGACCTGCCCGAGGCGCTGCTGAAGACCCTCGCCGCCCAGGGCGTCACCGAGCCCTTCCCGATCCAGGCCGCGACCCTGCCGAACTCCCTCGCCGGGCGCGACCTGCTCGGCCGCGGCCGCACCGGCTCCGGCAAGACCCTCGCCTTCGGCCTGGCCCTGCTCGCCCGCACCGCCGGCCGCCGCGCCCAGCCGAAGGCTCCGCTCGCGCTGGTCCTCGTACCGACCCGCGAACTGGCCCAGCAGGTCACCGACGCGCTCACCCCGTACGCCACCGCCGTCCACCTGCGTCTCGCGACCGTCGTCGGCGGCATGTCGATCAACCGGCAGGCGGGCGCGCTGCGCCGCGGCGCCGAGGTGCTCGTCGCCACGCCGGGCCGGCTGAAGGACCTCATCGACCGCGGCGACGCCGTCCTCGACCAGGTCTCGATCACGGTCCTCGACGAGGCCGACCAGATGACCGACATGGGCTTCATGCCGCAGGTCACCGCCCTGCTCCAGCAGGTCGAGCCGGGCGGCCAGCGGCTGCTGTTCTCGGCGACCCTGGACAAGAACGTCGACAAGCTCGTCAGGATGTTCCTCAGCGACCCGGTCGGCCACTCCGTCGACCCGTCCGCCGGCGCGGTCACCACCATGGAGCACCACGTCCTGTACGTGATGGACGAGACCGACAAGAAGGCCGTCGCCACGCGCATCGCGGCCCGCGACGGCCGCGTGATCATGTTCGTGGACACCAAGCGCGGCGTCGACCGCATGGTCAAGCGGCTGCAGGCCGACGGCGTGCGCGCCTCCGGCCTGCACGGCGGGCGCTCGCAGCCGCAGCGCAACCGGACCCTGGACTGGTTCAAGACGGGCGAGGTCACCGCGCTGATCGCGACCAACGTGGCCGCCCGCGGCATCCACATCGACGACCTCGACCTCGTCGTGAACGTGGACCCGCCCACCGACCACAAGGACTACCTGCACCGCGGCGGCCGCACCGCCCGCGCCGGCGAGTCCGGCAGCGTGGTCACCCTGGTCCTGCCCGACCAGAAGCGCGACATGTCGCGCCTGATGGCCGACGCCGGGATCTCCCCGCACACCGCGCAGATCAA
The DNA here is from genome assembly GCF_040636955.1 of Streptomyces sp. NPDC032472. NCBI lineage: Bacteria > Bacillati > Actinomycetota > Actinomycetes > Kitasatosporales > Streptomycetaceae > Streptomyces > Streptomyces sp. NPDC032472. The sequence goes on along the minus strand of NZ_JBEZVK010000007.1, from coordinate 115,707 downwards.
GTCCTCCGACGAGGAACTGGCCCGGCTCACCGGCGCCCGGCAGCCCTCGGGCGTCCCTGTGGTCCTGGAGGTGCCCCAGCCCACCCCGCCGAAGCCGCGCAGCGGCGGCGGCAGCGGCCGCTCCGGCTCGGGCGGTGGCGGACGCCGCCGCTCCGGAGGCGGCGGCGGGCAGGGCGGCCAGAGCGGGCAGGGCGGCGGCCAGACCGGCCGCGGCGGCTCCCGCACCGGCGCGGCCGGCGCCTCGGCCCCCGCCTCCGGCGGCCGCGGCCGCCGCTCCGGCTCCGGTTCCTCCGGCTCCGGGCAGGCGCCCGCCTCCTCCGGGTCGGGCCAGTCCCGGCGCGGCCAGGGCTCCGGCTCCGCCGGCCAGTCCCGGCGCGGTACGGGCGGCTCCGCCTCCGGCGGCGGCGCGGCCGCGGCCTCGGCGCGCAGCCGGGTCGGCGCGGCCGGTCAGGGCCGCCGCCGGGCGGTCTGACCCCCCGCCCCTCGCGGGCGTACGGATGACGGGGCCGGGCGGCGCGTGCAGCGCCGCCCGGCCCCGTGCCGTTCCCGTCCCGCGAACCCTCGGGGCTAGCGGACCAGCTTGCCCTGGAGCTTCGACAGCGTCCGCAGGTCCAGACCCAGACCGTCCGTCAGATAGCCGTAGAAGCTCCCGTAATCGGCCTCCAGCTGCGCCGTCGCGGCGTCCAGGTAGTCCTGGCGGACCTCCTGGAGCGGGATCAGCAGGTCCGGGTTCTGCATCCGGCCCGACTGCTTCAGGCCCGCGCGCACCTGGGCGTCGTACGCCGCCCGGAAGGTGTTCGAGGCCAGGTAGTCGCTCTCGGCCGTCTCCTGCGGCACGGCCAGCGCCCGCAGCAGGACGTAACTCATCCACCCCGTCCGGTCCTTCCCCGAGGTGCAGTGGTAGAGCAGCGGACCCTGGTTGCCGTCCGCGATCTCCCGCAGGGTCGCCGCGAACTGCGCCCGGTTCTGGGGGTTCGTCACGAAGGTGCGGTAGACGTCGCGCATGTAGGCCTCGGCCCGCCCGCCGCCGAGCATCTGCTCCTGCTTCACGGGGTCGCCGCTGGTGATCACGGTGACCAGCGTGCCGTACAGGCCCAGGTCGCTGACCGGGCGGGAGGTGGGGGTGAGCCCCGGCGGCAGCCTGTCGGCGCCGTCGTACTGGACCTCCATCGGGATGCGGAAGTCCACGGCCTTCGTGAGGCCCAGACCGGCGACGGTGGTGATGTCCGCCGCGGTCAGCCTGCTCAGTGCGTCGGAGCGGTAGACCAGCCCCTGGCGGACCTGTCCGCCGGTGTACGTGTGGTACCCGCCGAGGTCGCGGACGTTGACGGCGCCCTGGAGGGGGATCTGCCGAATCGTTTCCGCGGCGGTGGCGGCGGCAACGGCCGGCTGCCGGTGCCGGTGCTGCGCGGGGGAGGCCGGCGCCGCGGCGTACGCGGCGCTCGGCACGGCCGCGGCGGCGAGGGCGGTGCAGGCGAGGACCGCGCTCACCAGGCGGTTTCGGGCACGTCTCATCGGTGGCGACTCCTAGGGATCGGAAGGGATCACCCTGGTGGTGGCAGGGTGGCGGACCCGTGCAGCTGTTCCAGTCGTGCCAGCACGGCGTGTGCTTCGGCCATGACGCGGCCGACGAGCTCCGCGCACGACGGCAGATCCTCGATCACCCCCGCGACCTGGCCCGATGCCATGACACCGAGGTCCGTACGGCCCTCGACCATGGACGCCTTCAGGAGCATGGGCGTGTTCGCGGCGAGCAGGACCTGGCTCCATGACAGGTCCTTGCCGTGTTTCATCGCGAGCCCGTCGCGCACCATCCGCGGCCACGACAGACCCGACACCTTCCGGAACGCCGCCGCGTGCCGCACCGCCCGCAGCAGCGCCCGGGCCCGGCCCGCCCGCTCCAGCGAGGCCACCAGCTCGGTGCGCAGCATCCGGTGCGGCAGCCCGTCGACGGCCGTCGTGACGGTGACGTCCTTGACGCCGGCCGCCAGGTAGCGGGCCTTGACGGCGTCCGGCACGGTCGAGTCGGACGTCAGCAGGAAGCGGGTGCCCATCGCGATGCCCGCCGCCCCGTACGACAGCGCCGCGACCAGCCCGCGCCCGTCGTGGAAGCCGCCCGCCGCGACCACCGGGATCCCGACGGCGTCCACGACCTGCGGCAGCAGCACCGTCGTCGCCACGTCCCCCGTGTGCCCGCCGCCCTCGCCGCCCTGCACGATCACCGCGTCCGCACCCCAGGCCGCGACCTTCTCGGCGTGCCGGCGCGCCCCGACCGACGGGATCACCACCACGCCCGCGTCCTTCAGCCGGGCGATCAGCTCCGCCGACGGCGCCAGCGCGAACGACGCGACCCGCACGCCCTCCTCGACGATCAGCCGGGCCCGCTCGGCCGCGTCCCCGGCGTCCGCCCGCAGATTCACCCCGAACGGCGCGCCCGTACGGGACTTGACCTCCCGCACCGCCGCCCGCAGCTGCGGCAGCGTCATCGTCGCCGAGGCCAGGATGCCCAGGGCGCCCGCCTCGGCCGCCGCCGTGACCAGCCGCGGCCCGGCCACCCAGCCCATCCCCGTCTGCACGATCGGATGCCGGATTCCGACCAGCGCGGTCAGTGCCGTCTCCACCGCCTCAGCCCCGCACTTCCCGCTCGCGCAGGCCCGCCGGATCGAGCACCTCGCGGATCAGGCGCAGCTCCTCGTCCGTCGGCTCGCGCGTGTACGGGACCGGATCGGGCTCGGCCAGGGCGAACCCGGTGGCCGCCCGCACCTGTTCGACCGTGACGCCCGGGTGGAGCGAGGCCAGCCGCATCGACCGGTCGGGCGTCGCGAAGTCGAACACCCCGAGGTCGCTGACCACCCGCGGCAGCCGGTGGAACCGCGTCACCCCGGCCGCCGCGGCCCGGTCGTGGCCGACCCCGCTGACCATGTCGACCCGCTCCACGAACACCCGGGGCGAATGCCGCGGCACCCAGTAGCTCACCGGGTTGTTGAGCGTGTTGACCGGCGCGCCCCGCACCCCCAGGAGCTGGCGGGAGGGCCGCTCCCAGTCGCCGATGCAGGAGATGTTCTGGTTGCCGTACCGGTCGAGCTGGCTCGCGCCCATCATCACGTGCCGCCGGCCGCCGGTGACCATCGTCAGGTGGCGCCGGTACGGGAGCCAGCCCTCCACCTCTCCGTCCGGGCCGACCAGCATCGCCTCGCCGTCGGTCAGCAGCAGCCCGGGGGAGAAGGTCCGCCGCGCGAGCCGGGCCCCGAGGGAGGGGATCAGGCCCATCGGGCTCGCGAGCACCTCGCCGTCGCCGCGCCAGGCCTCGGCGCAGGCGATGACGCAGTACTCGGCGCGGGTGACGGGGGCGCGGGTGCCGGTGCGGGTGCCGGTGTCCGTGTCGGGCGTGCTCACTGCCGGACCTCCTTCTGCTGCTCCTCGTGCCAGGCGCGTATGGCGCTCTGGTAGGCGTGCTCGCCGGGCCCGGACAGGAAGCGGGCGGCGAACTCGGGCCAGGGGGTGGTGGCGTACAGCTTCTGGAAGGCCTCGTCGCGCCCGTAGTCGGGGACGCAGGAGGTGAAGTGCGCGCCGTTCGGGGTCTCGACGACCCCGGTGACGCTGTGCCGGCTGACCAGCAGGGACTGCGGGGGGCCGGCCTTGGCGAGGTCGGCGGTCCCGACGAGCTGCTCGCAGGAGACGTACGCGGTGTCGGCGGCCTCGCAGAACAGGTCGTCGAAGTACGGGTCGGGGCCGAGGTACTGGCCGTTGCCGAGCCGGTCGGCGCGGCTGAGGTGGACCAGGGCGGCGTCCATCCGCAGGGCGGGGACCGCCACCAGCTCCTCGCCGTCCTCGTACGGGGAGGTCACGGTCCGCAGCTGCGGGTTGACCCGCATGACGTCGGAGCCGAGGCCGGCGCGGACGGGCAGGAAGGGCAGCCGGTTGGCGGCGGCGTGCAGGCCCCACATGAACATGGCCTCGTCGAGCTCGGTCAGGGTGAGGGCGCCGCTCTCGCGGGCGGCCCGGAAGTGCGGCTCCAGCGGGATCGAGTCGAGCGTGGCGAAGGGGGCCACGAGGTGGCGGATCCGGCCGGCGGCCGCGAGCAGGCCGACGTCGGGTCCGCCGTACGAGACCACGGTGAGATCGGTGATCTCGGAGCGGAGCAGCGCCCGCACCAGGGCCATGGGCTTGCGCCGCGAGCCCCAGCCGCCGATGCCCAGGGTCATCCCGCTGCGCAGCCGCCCGACGACCTCCTCGGGCGTCATGGTCTTGTCGGGGGTGGCGGATCCGGTGCCGGTGGCGGTCATCGTGGGCCTGCCTTTCCGAAGGTGTCGCGGACCCGGTCGGCCACCCCGCTGAGGTTGGCCTCGAAGGTGAACCCCTGCTCGAAGCGGTAGCTGCGGCGCACGTCCACCGGGTCGATGCCGTTGATGGCCGCCTTGGCCAGCCGCAGCAGGTACCCGTCCTTGCGCGCGATCTCGGCGGCGAGCGCGAGCGCGGCCGTGCGCAGCTCCGCCCGCGGCACCACCTGCCAGACCGAGCCGTGCGCGTGCAGCTCGGCGGCGGTGGCGGTGCGCGAGGTGTAGTACAGGGTGCGCATCAGGTGCTGGGGGACCAGCCGGGCCAGGTGGGTGGCGGCGCCGAGCGCGCCCCGGTCGAGCTCGGGCAGGCCGAAGACGGCGTCGTCGGAGGCGACGATCGCGTCCGCGTTGCCGACGAGCCCGATACCGCCGCCCAGGCAGAACCCGTGCACGGCCGCGACGACGGGCACCTCGCACTCGTACACGGCGGCGAAGGCCTCGTAGCAGCCGCGGTTGGCGCCGATCAGCCGGGAGCGGCCGGTGTCGCGCTGCATCTCCTTGATGTCGACGCCGGCGTTGAAGCCGCGGCCCTCGGCGGCCAGGACGACGCAGCGGTGCTCGGGGTCCCGGCCGGCCGCGCGCAGGGCGTCGGCGAGCTCGTACCAGCCCTGGACGGGGAGGGCGTTGACGGGTGGGAAGTCGACTGTGACGAGTGCGATGCCCTTGCCGGGGTTCGAGGTGGAGACACCCATGACCGGATCAGCTACCTTTCCACCAAACGTTTGTTAGGTGAGGTTGTCAGGTGAGGAAGGTAGCAGCCCATGGAGCTCGACGGGAGGGTTCTCGACGGGAGGGTTGCCGTCGTCACCGGCGGGACGCGGGGCGTCGGAGCCGGCATCGCCCGCTCGTTCCTGGAGGCGGGCGCGCAGGTCGTCCTGTGCGCCCGCCGGCCGCCGAAGGAGCCGGTCGCGGCCGCCGGGCGCGAGGCCTCGTACCTCCCGGCCGACCTGCGCGACCCGGCCGCGGCCGAGGGCCTCTTCGCGTCGGTGGCCCGTCGCCACGGCCGGCTCGACTGCCTGGTCAACAACGCGGGCGGCACCCCGTACCGGCCGCTGGGGGAGGGCGGCGCCGAGCGGCACGCCCGGATCGTCGAGCTGAACCTGCTGGCCCCGATGACCGCCTCGCTGGCGGCGTACCCGCTGCTGCGGGCGGCCCGCGGCTCGGTGGTGATGATCGGCAGCGTCAGCGGCACCCGGCCCTCTCCCGGCACGGCGGCCTACGGGGCGGCGAAGGCCGGGCTGGAGCACCTCGCCCGCTCCATGGCGGTCGAGTGGGCGCCCGAGGTACGGGTGAACACGCTGGTGCTCGGCATGGTGCGGACCGAACTGGCGCACCTGCACTACGGCGACGAGCAGGGCATCGCCGCGGTGGCGGCGACGGTCCCGCTCGGACGGCTGGCGGAGCCGGCCGATGTCGGGGCTGCGGCGGTGTTCCTGGCCTCGCAGCAGGCGCAGTACGTGAGCGGGGCGAGCCTGCTCGTGCACGGCGGCGGGGAGCGGCCGGCGTTCCTGGACGCGGCAACGGTCAACAAGGAGGCCTGAGATGGGCACGGACAGGGACATGGACGCGGACACGGACATGGACACGGACACGGAGAGGGGTGCGGGTGTGGGCGAGGGGATGGCGCAGGGGCGGGTCGTCGTGGTGACGGGGGCCGGGCGGGGGCTCGGGCGGGCCCACGCGCTGGCGTTCGCGGCGGAGGGCGCGAAGGTCGTCGTCAACGACCTCGGGGTGGGCCTTGACGGGCTGCCCGGCCCGGACGGCCCGGCGGCGCAGGTCGTCGCGGAGATCCGCGCGCGGGGCGGGGAGGCGGTGGCGCACGGCGGGGACATCGCCACCGCGCAGGGGGCGGCCTCGCTGGTCGACTGCGCGCTCAGCGCCTTCGGCCGGCTGGACACCCTGGTCAACAACGCGGGCTTCCTGCGCGACCGGATGCTCGTCAACCTCACGGAGGCCGACTGGGACGCCGTGCTCCGGGTCCACCTCAAGGGCCACTTCCTGCCCCTGAAGCACGCCGCCGAGCACTGGCGCGCCGAGGCGAAGGCGGGCCGGCCGGTCGCGGCGCGCGTGGTGAACACCTCGTCGGGGGCGGGCCTGGCCGGCTCCGTCGGGCAGGGGTCCTACAGCGCGGCCAAGGCCGGCATCCTCGGGCTGACCCTGGTCGCGGCCGCCGAGCTGGGCCGGTACGGGGTGCAGGTGAACGCGATCGCCCCGGCGGCCCGGACCCGGATGACCGAGGAGGTCTTCGCCCAGACCATGGCGGCGCCGGAGGCAGGGGAGTTCGACGCGATGGCCCCGGAGAACGTGTCACCGCTGGTGGTGTGGCTCGGCAGCGCGGCCTCGGCCGGGGTCACGGGGCGGGTCTTCGAGGCGGAGGGCGGCCGGATCACGGTGATGGAGGGCTGGCAGCGCGGCCCCACCGCCGAACGGGGCGCCCGCTGGAGCCCGGCCGAGGCGGGGGAGGCGGCCGCGAAGCTGCTCGCGGCGGCCCGGGCCCCGCACCCGGTGTACGGGGCGTCGTAGGTCAGGGGGATTCGGCCAGGCGGGCCGCCGCGCGGAGCTGGCGTGTGTTCGAGCCGCGCAGGAAGCGGATCACCGTCTCCAGTTCCTCCGTGGTGAACTCCTCGCACAGCTCGGCGACCTCGCGCGCCCAGTCCTCGAACACCGGCCGGATCGCGTCGAGCTGCTCCGGCAGGGCCTCCACCAGCACCCGCCGCTTGTCCGTCGGGTGCTTGACCCGGCGGACGTAGCCCTTGCGCTCCAGCCGGTCGACCAGGCCCGTCACCGAGGCGGGTGCCAGCCCCGAGTGCTCGGACAGCTCCTTCGCGGTCAGCGGCCCGCGCCGCTGGAGCAGGTCCAGCGTCTTGGTCTCGGTCGCGCTCAGGCCCTGCCGGGCCGCGGCCGCCTCGTGGAAGACGATGGTCGCCGCGCTCGTCTCCCGGCCCGTGCGGTTGAGCTCGGCCAGCACCTCGGCCCGGCGCGGGGTCTCCTTCTCGTCGCTCATGGGAACACCGTACCAACTCTTTAGTTCGCTCGAACGAAAGAGTTGCGATCAGGCGCGCCTCCGTGCAAGTCTTTCGTTCGGACGAACGAAAGACTTCCCGTGTGGCTGGAGGCCGCCATGACTTCGACACCGACACCGACACCGACACCGCCAACGACAGCGAGGTCGAGCCCGACTCCGTATCCGCGCCGCTGGGCGGCGGCCGTGGTCATGATGGTCGCCGCGCTCATGGACCTGCTCGACGTGACCATCGTCAACGTCGCCATCCCCTCCATCGGCCGCGAGCTGCACGCCTCCCAGAGCGCCCTGCAGTGGCTCGTCTCCGCCTACCTCCTCGGCTTCGCCGCCACCCTGATCGTCTCCGGCCACCTCGGCGACCGCTACGGCCGCAAGACCCTCTTCCTCGCCGGAACCGCCGGCTTCGGCCTCGCGAGCCTCGGCTGCGGCATCGCCCAGAGCCCCGGCCCGCTCATCGCCGCCCGCGCCGTGCAGGGCGTCATGGCCGCGCTGCTGATGCCGCAGGTCCTCGGCTCCTTCCGTACCCTCTTCCACGGCAGGGAGCGCGGCGCCGTCTTCGGCATGTACGGGGCCGTCGCCGGCTTCGCCTCCGCCGTCGGACTGCTGCTCGGCGGCCTGCTCACCGACGCCGACCTGTTCGGCTGGGGCTGGCGGTCGGTCTTCCTCGTCAACGTGCCCGTCGCCCTCGCCGCGCTCGCGGCCGGAGCCGTCCTCGTCCCCGCCACCCGCGAGCGCGGCGCAGGCCGCCCCGACCTGCTCGGCAGCCTCGTCCTCGCGGGCGGCCTGATCGCCGTCGTGCTGCCGCTCGTGCAGGGCGAGGCGAACGGCTGGCCGCTGTGGGGCTGGCTGTGCCTGGCCGCCGGCGTCCTCGCCGTGTCCGGCCTCGGCGTGGTCGAGGCGCGCCGCCGCGGAGCGAGGGTGCCGTTGCTGCCCGCCCGCGCCTTCCGCCTGCCCGCCTTCTCCGTCGGCCTCGCCGTCCAACTGCTCTTCGCCGTCGGCATGCAGGGCTTCTTCCTGGTCTTCGCGATCTGGCTCCAGGGCAGCCAGCACTACACCCCGATGGAGGCCGGCGTCCTCACCGTCGCCTTCTCCGCCGGCGGCTTCCTCACCGCGCCCGCCGCCGATGCGCTCGCGGTGCGATTCGGCCGCCTCGTACTGGCCGCCGGGGCGCTGACGATGGCGGGCGGCTTCGCCGCGGTCTGGTACGCGGTCCCCTCGGCCGGGGAGGAGGCTGCGGGGGCCGCCGCGGGGGTCGGCCCGGTCGGGGCCTGGCCGCTCGTTCCCGGCCTGCTTCTCGCGGGCGCCGGGCTCGGCTTCCTCGTCGTACCGCTGGTCAACGTCGTCCTGTCGGCCGTCCCCGCCGACATCGCGGGCGGCGCCTCCGGGATCTTCTCCACCGCCCAGCAGTTCGGCGGCGCCCTCGGTGCGGCGGTCATCGGCAGCGTCTTCTTCGGGGCCCTCGCCGACGGCGGCCCCACCCATGCGCTGACCGCCGCGATGCCGTGGGTCTGCGCCGGGTTCCTGGTGTGCGCCCTGCTCTGCCTCGCGCTGCCCCGCACGGCGGTCTCTCCGGAAGGTGAAGCGGAAGCCGAAGCGGAGGCGGCGGCGGAGCCCGCGGCCGCGTGAGGCACCCCCGGCCCGCGAAACGGCCCCGGCCCCCTGGCGAGGGGTCGGGGCCGGCCCGGCATTCGTGCGATGGAGTATCACTACCCACCCCGGCCACCGCCTGAACCGCGCCCCCCGCTACGAGTTGCGCCTGCACCGGCAGGTCCCCGCCCCCGCTGCCGCCCGCCGCCCTGCGCGCCCTAGGTGTCGCACTCCAGGACCGTGCGGCACAGGGCGCAGCGGGCCCGCAGAGCTCCTGCCACCAGTACGCGGAGCCGCTGTTCGCACACCGGGCAGCAGAAGCTCACCCGCAGCTGCCCGCCGCGGCGCTCGAAGCGGTATCCGGCCCCGGGCGCGGCGGTGCCGGCGGCGCGGTCGCGCAGGTAGCGGCGCCGCTGCGTACGGTCCGCGGCCGCGAGAGGGGCCCGGCGCAGGTCCCGCTCCGCGAGCGCGCGCCCGCGCACGTAGGCCTCGTACGCCTGCGGGCTGGTGAACCAGGCGGACAGGTCCTCGCCGAGCAGCAGCGCCCGCTTGCCGAGGACGTAGCCGAACTCCTCCGGGGTGAGGTAGCCGAGCCTCTGGCTGCCGAGGCGGTCCTCGCGGTAGGCGTCCAGGAGCAGCCAGCCGACGCCCAGGTAGGCGGCGGCCGTGTCGGTGAGGATCTCGTTGTCGGGGGTGAGGGGGAAGCGCAGGCCCAGCCGGTGCAGCAGCACGTGCGTGACCTCGTGGGCCAGGGCGGCCGCCAGATCGCGGCGGTGGGTGCGGAAGCGGTCGTTGACCTCGACGAAGTACTCGGGCCCCGCTGCCAGTTCGACGGTGGCCGCCTCCGGCATGGACCGGAACGCGACCACCATCCGGGCGTCGGGCAGCCGCAGCGCCGCCACGACCGCCGAGGCCACGCGGTGCGCGCCGAGGTGGAGGTCGTCGGCGGCCGTGAAGGCGGCGTCGGCGGGGGAGAGGGGGACGGCGTAGGAGCGCAGCCCGTCGGCCGGCAGCCGCCGCAGCAGCGCGGGGATCGCGGCGCGGACGGTCGCGAGGTGCGGAAAGCCGTGCTCGACCGGGCCGGTCGCGGCCGCGACGCGCCTCATCGCGCACGCCCCTCGGCACCTGGCGCTCAGGTTGTCCGAAAAGGGGTCCTTGAGCCCCGGCCGACCGAGGGTATGACATGTACAAGTCATTCACCCGATGACGCCGCACCGCCAACCCCCCACGAAAGGCAGTGTGTTGACCGTGTCCACCCTCGGCACCCTCCTCAAGCGCACCCTCGCCGTCGGCGCCGTCGCCCTCGCGGCCGTCAGCCTCCAGCCCGGCAGCGCCGGCGCAGCCCCCGCCCCCGTCGTCGGCGGCACGCGCGCCGCGCAGGGCGAGTTCCCCTTCATGGTCCGGCTCTCCATGGGCTGCGGCGGCGCCCTCTACACCCAGCAGATCGTCCTCACCGCCGCCCACTGCGTGAACGGCTCCGGCAACAACACCTCCATCACCGCCACCGCCGGAGTCGTCGACCTCAACAGCTCCAGCGCCATCAAGGTCAAGTCCACCAAGGTCCTGCAGGCCCCCGGCTACAACGGGCAGGGCAAGGACTGGGCCCTGATCAAGCTCGCCAAGCCGGTCAACCTGCCCACGCTCAAGATCGCGGACACCAAGGCCTACGACAACGGCACCTTCACCGTCGCCGGCTGGGGCGCCGCCCGCGAAGGCGGCGGCCAGCAGCGGTACCTGCTCAAGGCCACCGTTCCGTTCGTCTCCGACGCCGCCTGCCAGAGCGCGTACGGCAGCTCCCTCGTCCCCGCCGAGGAGATATGCGCCGGCTACGACCAGGGCGGCGTCGACACCTGCCAGGGCGACTCCGGCGGGCCCATGTTCCGCCGCGACAACAGCAACGCCTGGATCCAGGTCGGGATCGTCAGCTGGGGCGAGGGGTGCGCGCGGGCCGGCTACCCCGGCGTCTACACCGAGGTGTCCACCTTCGCCGCCGACATCAAGGCCGCCGCGGCCGGCCTCTGACCTCCCGGCCGCGCCCTTCCGGCCCCCGCGCGACACGGGGCCGGAGGGACCCGGCCCCCGGCCCGGATCCCGGCCCAGCGCCCACCCGGGCCCCCGGCCCTGGGTCCGGCCCGGTGCCGGGCTCGCCGCCCCCTGCCCGAACGTCCGGGCGGGGGGCGGTGGTGTGGGGGCCCCGGGCCCCGCCGGGCAGCACGGCCCAGGCATCGTGATCGCCACCACCTTCGACCTCGACGGGCACGTCACGCGGCGCTCTGCGGCGGAGCGTCCGCCGCCACCCTGAAGGACGCCGCCCCGACGCCCCGGGTTGCCCGGGCCCCACCCCGGCGTTCCGCCTGACGCCGCGCGAGGGGGCAACTTCCCACGCCCCGGCCGACTCGGGCCCGCATGCGGGTCCCGGGTCCCGGCGTCTGTCCCCCGCCCCGCCCCTTCCCGAAACCGGACTCCGCCCGGACCCCCGGCCGCAACCCCCGACGGGCCGACCCCTCAGGCCCCGCGCACCCCGGGGCCTCGACCCCCAGCCCCCCGCGCCTCAATCGCCGGCGGGGCTGAAGGACGGGGCTCCGCCCGCGGCCGCTTCGCACCTTGTTCGCGGGCGCGGCTCAAAGACCGGGGCTCCGCCCCGGACCCCGCGCCTCAAACGCCGGCGGGGCTGGAAAATCCAGCCCGCGCGGCGTTTGAGCGCACCGGCGCGAAGCGCCCGGGACGGTTGCCCGGCCGCGCGGCGTAGCGCACTGGGCGTCGGGCCGGATGCCGTGCTGCGGCACCGTCCAGCCCGCGCGGCGTTTGAGCGCGCCGGGCGCGGAGCGGCCGGAGGCGGGACGGTTCGGGCCGTGCACCCCCAGAGGCGCACACGGTTCCGGCCACATCCGCGGCCGCCGGCTCGGCCCCGTTACGTACAGGCCGGCCGGCGGGGCGGGGCGGCGGGGCCGCGGGGTTGCCCCCGGGCCGGGACGGGGACTGCGGGCCGGGCGGGTCGGGATCCATGGGGGCCGCGGCCGGAAAACGTTCACGCCGTCTCACTGGACGACTGCCCCCGCCCCCGCCCCGGCCTGCCACGTAAGCTCAACCACCATGAACAACAGCCACCCCGACGCGCCCGACGAGAACGTCACCGCAGAGCTCGCCCGCCTGCGCGACAGCATCGACAACATCGACGCCGCCGTGGTCCACATGCTCGCCGAACGCTTCAAGTGCACCCAGCAGGTCGGCCACCTCAAGGCCAAGCACCACCTGCCCCCGGCCGACCCCAACCGCGAGGCCAGCCAGATCGCCCGCCTGCGCCAGCTCGCCGAGAGCGCCAAGCTCGACCCGGCGTTCGCCGAGAAGCTCCTGAACTTCATCATCGCCGAAGTGATCAGGCACCACGAGACGATCGCTGCGCGCGAAGACTAGAAGGAACCAGAGGGGCCGGGCCCACCCTTCCGGCAGCATGGGGCCCATGTCCGCACTGACGCGCAACGAAGCGCAAGCCCGAGCCCGGCTCCTCGACGTCCACCGGTACACGGTCACCCTCGACCTCACCGGCGGCGACGACACCTTCGACTCCACCACCGTCATCCGGTTCGCCGCCCGCACCGCCGGCGACACCTTCGTGGAGCTGAAACCGGACGAACTGCGCTCCGCCCACCTCGACGGCCGCCCCCTCGACCCGGCCGCCCTCACCGACAACCGCCTCGCCCTCACCGGCCTCACCGAAGGCCCCCACGAACTGCGCGTCGACACCCGCATGCGCTACTCCCGCACCGGCGAAGGCCTGCACCGCTTCACCGACCCCGCGGACGGCGAGACGTACGTCTACACCCAGATGTTCATGGACGACATCCAGCGCGTCTTCGCGGCTTTCGACCAGCCCGACCTCAAGGCCGTCTTCGCCTTCACCGTCACCGCCCCCGCCCACTGGACCGTCCTCGCCAACGGCATCACCCAGCGCACCGGCACCCGCGACGGCGACGGCGCCGGCATCTGGACCTCGGCCCCCACCCCCGTCATCTCCACCTACCTCGCCGCCGTCGCCGCAGGCCCCTGGCACAGCATCCGCACCGAACACGCCGGCCTCCCCTTCGGCATCCACTGCCGCAAGTCCCTCGCCCCCCACCTCGACGCCGACGCCGAGGAAATCCTCTCCATCACCACCGCCTGCTACGACCGCTACCACGAGAAGTTCACCGAGCCCTACCCCTTCGACTCCTACGACCAGGCCTTCGTCCCCGAGTTCAACGCCGGCGCCATGGAGAACCCGGGCCTGGTCACCTTCCGTGACGAGTTCGTCTTCCGCTCCGCCGTCACCGGCTCCGAACGCCAGCGCCGCGGCATGGTCATCGCCCACGAGATGGCCCACATGTGGTTTGGCGACCTCGTCACCCTCCGCTGGTGGGACGACATCTGGCTCAACGAGTCCTTCGCCGAGTACATGGGCTACCAGACCCTCGCCGAAGCCACCCGCTTCACCGGCACCTGGACCGAATTCGGCATGGAGCGCAAGCCCTGGGGATACGACGCCGACCAACGCCCCTCCACCCACCCCGTCGCCCCCGACGCCGACGCCGTCCCCGACACCGACAGCGCCCTGCTCAACTTCGACGGCATCTCCTACGCCAAGGGCGCCTCCGCCCTGCGCCAGCTCGTCGCCTGGCTCGGCGAAAAGGACTTCCTCGCCGGCATCAACACCCACTTCACCCGACACAAGTTCGCCAACGCCTCCCTCGCCGACTTCGTCGACTCCCTCGCCGCCCACACCGACCGCGACGTCCACGCCTGGGCCGAGGCCTGGCTGCGCACCACCGGCATCGACACCCTCGTCCCCCGCATCGAGGAGAACCACGGCGGCTGGACCCTCACCGTCGACCACCACGGCACCCGCCCCCACCACATCGCCGTCGGCCTCTACGACCGCGACCCCGACGACACCCTCACCGCGCGCGGCCCCGTCACCCTCGACGTCCCCTCCGACGAGGTCCTCTCCGCAGACGGCCCCCGCCCCGCCCTCCTCGTCCTCAACGACGGCGACCTCGGCTACGCCAAGGTCCGCCTCGACGACACCTCCGTCGAAACCGCCCTGCGCAACCTGTCCGCCATCCCCGACCCGCTCACCCGCGCCGTGGTCTGGAACTCCCTGCGCGACATGGTCCGCGACGGCGAACTCGAACCCGCCGCCTACCTCGCCACCGCCGAGGCCCACCTCCCCGACGAGCCCGACCTCGCCATCGTCCAGGGCGTCCTCGCCTTCGCCCGCCGTCACATCGCCGACCGCTACCTCGCCCCCGACGAGCGCACCGCCGCCCTCACCGCCCTCACCGCCACCGCCCGCGCCCTGCTGCGCCGCACCGAGGACGGCACCGACCCCGGCATGCGACTCGCCGCCGTACGCGCCCTCATCGACAGCGCCACCCAGCCCGACACCCTCACCGCCTGGCTCGACGAGGACACCGTCCCCGGCGGCCCCGAACTCGACCCCGAGCTGCGCTGGCGCATCCTCGCCCGCCTCAGCGCCCTCGGCGCCGTCGGCGAGAGCGACATCGACGCCGCCCTGGCCGCCGACCCCAGCGCCACCGGCGAGGAAGGCGCCGCCCGCTGCCGCGCCGCCCTGCCCACCGCCGAGGCCAAGGCCGCAGCCTGGAGCCGCCTGTTCCACGACGACAGCCTCTCCAACTACCTCTTCACCGCCACCGCCCAGGGCTTCTGGCAGCCCGAACAGGCCGACCTCGTACGGGAGTACGTGCCCCGCTTCTACCCCGAGGCCACAGCACTCGCCACCCGGCGCGGCCCGGCCATCGCCGAGGCGGCGGCCCGGCACGCCTTCCCCGCGTACGCGATCGAGCCCGGCCACCTGGAGGCGGGCCGGGCCTGCCTCGCCGACCCCGACCTGACCCCGCGGCTCCGCCGGGGCCTCGTCGACCAGCTCGACGACCTGGCCCGCGCCCTGCGCGTGCGCACCCCGGCCCAGCCCACCACCGCCTGACCGGTCCGACACCTGCCGTTGCGCGGAGCCGTTTCCCCACCCCGCCCCTTCCCGCTGTGCCGGATGTGCGGCTCCGCCGCGTGGCGGGCTCCGCCCGGACCCGGTTCCGGGCGCTTCGCGCCCGGTGCGCTCAAACGCCGCGCGGGCTGGATGTGCCGCGCAGCGGGACCCGCACCGCGGCCCGCCGCCCCCTCCGCTCGGGCGGTGAGCGGTCTGAGACGATGTGTCCATGCATGGAGCGGACACGCGTACGGGCGGCCACGCCGTCGTCATCGGCGGCGGCATCGCAGGCCTGGCCGCAGCCCACCGACTGCTCGGCGCCGGCCTCCGCGTCACCCTCCTGGAGGCCGACACCCGCCTCGGCGGCAAGTTGTACGCCGGCGAGCTCGCCGGCGCCCCCGTCGACCTCGGCGCCGAATCCATGCTCGCCCGCCGCCCCGAGGCGCTGGCGCTCGCCCGAGCCGTCGGCCTCGGCGAGGCGCTGCAGCCCCCCGCCACCACCGCCGCCCACATCTGGACCCGCGGCGCGCTGCGCCCCATGCCCCGCGGCCACGTGATGGGCGTGCCCGGCGACCTCGCGCCGCTGGCCGCGTCGGGCGTGCTCTCCGCCGAGGGCCTGGCCCGGATCGAGGCCGAGCGGGACCTGCCGCCCGCCGAGATCGGCGAGGACGTCGCCGTCGGCGAGTACGTCGCCGCCCGCTTCGGCCATGAGGTCGTCGACCGGCTCGTCGAGCCGCTGCTCGGCGGGGTCTACGCCGGCCGCGCGTACGGCATCTCCATGCGCGCCGCCGTACCGCAGCTCTTCGAGGCCGCCCGTACGCACCCCACGTTGGGCGAGGCCGTACGGGAGCTGCAGCGCCGGGCGGCCGCGCAGCCGCAGCAGACCGGGCCCGTCTTCGCCGGCATCGAGGGCGGCATCGGCCGGCTGCCGCAGGCCGTCGCCGGGGCCGTCCGGGCCGCGGGGGGCGAGATCCGCACCGGGGCCGCCGTCCGCGAGCTCCTGCGCACCCCCGAAGGCGGCTGGCGGGCCGTCACCGCCGCGGGGGCCGTCGAGGCCGACGCCGTGGTCCTCGCCACCCCGGCCGGACCGGCCGCCCGGCTGCTGGAGCCCCTCGCCCCGGCCGCGGCCGCCGAGCTGCGGTCGGTGGAGTACGCCTCGATGGCCCTGGTCACCATGGCCTTCCGGTGCTGCGACCTGCCGGACGCCATCGCCGACGGCCGGGCCAGCGGCTTCCTCGTCCCGTCCGTCGACGGCCGCAGCATCAAGGCCTCCACCTTCTCCAGCAGCAAGTGGTCCTGGGCCGGCGCCGACCCCGACCTCTTCCTGCTGCGCACCTCCGTCGGCCGCCACGGCGACGAGGACGACCTCAAGCGCGAGGACGCCGAGCTCGTCGGCCTGTCCCTGGCCGACCTCGGCGAGGCCGTCGGCCTCGGCGCCCGCCCGGTCGCCTCCACCGTCACCCGCTGGGACGGCGGCCTGCCCCAGTACCCGGTCGGCCACCTCGACCGGGTCGCCCGGATCCGCGCGTCCGTGGCCGCCCTGCCCGGCCTCGCGGTGTGCGGCGCGCTCTACGACGGCGTCGGCATCCCGGCGTGCATCGCGAGCGCCGGCACGGCGGCCGACGTGGTCATCGCCACGTTGGGCACCCCTGGCACCGACCACTGATCAGCACACGGGACAATGGACACATGACTGCACCGGAGAAGATTCCCAACGCGGGGAAGAAGGCGAAGGACCTCAACGAGGTCATCCGCTACACCCTGTGGTCCGTCTTCAAGCTGAAGGACGTGCTGCCCGAGGACCGCGCCGGCTACGCCGACGAGGTCCAGGAGCTGTTCGACCAGCTGGCCGCCAAGGACATCACCGTCCGCGGGACCTACGACGTCTCCGGCCTGCGCGCCGACGCGGACGTCATGATCTGGTGGCACGCGGAGACCGCGGACGAGCTGCAGACCGCGTACAACCTGTTCCGCCGCACCAAGCTGGGCCGTGCGCTGGAGCCGGTGTGGTCGAACATGGCCCTGCACCGCCCCGCCGAGTTCAACAAGTCGCACATCCCGGCCTTCCTCGCCGACGAGGTGGCCCGCGACTACGTCAGCGTGTACCCCTTCGTGCGCAGTTACGACTGGTACCTGCTGCCCGACGAGGACCGCCGCCGCATGCTCGCCGACCACGGCAAGATGGCCCGCGGCTTCCCGGACGTCCGCGCCAACACCGTCGCCTCCTTCTCGCTGGGCGACTACGAGTGGCTGCTGGCCTTCGAGGCGGACGAGCTGTACCGCATCGTCGACCTCATGCGCCACCTGCGCGCCTCCGAGGCCCGTATGCACGTCCGTGAAGAGGTTCCGTTCTTCACCGGACGCCGCAAGTCCGTCGCCGATCTGGTGGCCGGGCTCGCCTGATACCTCCCCTGGGGGGACGGACCGGAGGACGACTGCACTCCTCGAAGAGGAGTGACCTCCGGTGGATCGGGAGGCCCTGCCCCCGAAACGACGCAGCCGGAGATCCCGCCCGGAAGTTCAGACGGCCGGCGGCAGCACGGCCCTGGGTACCTTCCCGGGGGCGCTCGCTGCCCGGTCGTCCAGCGACACCGGTGCGGGCTCCGGATGCGGCGCACATGTGACACGCCACCCCGGGGTGGCGCCCGTCAGCAGGTACCGCTCCACATGGCGGTCCACACAGGCGTTCCGCCCGGCGAACACCCCGTGGGTGCCGGCCCCCGCCTCCGTCACCAGGGAAGCCTGTCGGCCGAGCCGCCGCTGGAGCTCCAGCGCGCCCGGGTACGGGGTCGCCCCGTCCCGCTCCGCCGCGAGCACGAGCGTGCCCGGGAGCGCGGCCGGCTGCGCACCCGCGGCCGGCGGCCGCGCGCCCACCGCCACCGGCTGCTGCCGGTCGCGCACCGGCCAGTATGCACACGGCAGGTTCAGGAACGCGTTCGCCCAGGTCTCGAACGGCGCCCGGCGCGCCCGCGCGCTGTTGTCGCGGTCCCAGACCGCCCAGGCGGCGGGCCAGGGCGCGTCGTTGCAGAGCACCGCCGTGTACACCGCCCGGGCGTTCTCCCGGGCCGCCGCCGACTCCGGGTCCGGGCGGGCCAGCCGGACCAGCGGCCCCGGATCCCCGGCCAGGAACCCGGCCAGCGCCGCCGCCCGCTCCGGCCAGACCTCGTCGTAGTACGCGGCCTGCAGGAACGCCGAGCGAAGCTCGCCGGTGCCGACGACGCCGCCCGCCGGGGTGCGCGCCACCGCCTCCCGGACCCGCTCGTAGCTCGACTGCACCGCCTGCGGGGTGGCCCCCAGCCGGTACACCGAGTGGTGCCGGGCCGCCCAGGCGCGGAAGTCGTACCAGCGGCGCTCGAAGCCGGCCGCCTGGTCGAGGTTGTCGAGGTACCAGATGCGGCGCGGGTCGGGATCGACCGCCGAGTCCAGGACCATCCGGCGCACGTGGCCGGGGTAGAGCGTGGCGTACACCGCCCCCAGGTACGTGCCGTACGAGGCGCCCACGAAGGTCAGCCGCCGCTCGCCGAGCGCGGCGCGCAGCACGTGCAGGTCGCGGACGTTGTTGAGGGTCGTGTAGTACGGCAGCGATGCCCCCGCCCGCTGCGCGCAGCCGCGGGCGTAGGCCCGGGCGGCGGCGATGCGGGCCCGCTTGTCCGCGGGGGACGGGGCGGAGGGGTCCGCCGGGTCCTGCGTGGGGCCGGTGGCGGCCGGGGCCGCCGGATCCTCGCAGGACAGCGGGGCGGAACGGCCCACGCCGCGGGGGGAGTAGCCGACCAGGTCGTAGGCGGCGGCGATGCGCTGCCATTCGGGGAGGTCGGCGAGGAGGGGGAAGTACAGGCCGGAGGCGCCGGGGCCGCCCGGGTTGAAGACCAGCGCGCCCTGGCGGGCGGCGCCGCCCGCGCCGCTCGCGGGGATCCGGCTGACGGCCAGGGTGATCTGCGGGCCGTCGGGGCGGGCGTAGTCGAGGGGGACGCGCAACGCTGCACACCGGGCGGCCGTGGGCAGCCCCTCGTCGAGCGGGCACTCCCCGAACCGCAGCCCCGCGCCCGCCCCTTCGGCGGCCGCCGCGGCCCGCGCCGCCACCACCGCGGCCCCGACCTCCTCGGCCACCGTGTCCGCCCGGGGGGCGGCTGTCGCTGTCGCTGTCGCTGCCGCTGCGGGGTGGGTGTGTGTCGCAGCGGAGGCTGCCACCAGGCAGAGGCCCGCCGCGGCGAGCCGGATCCGGGTTCGCATGCGGGCCGCCCTTCATCTCGTCGGACGATCCGATGAGATGCGCTGGGCGGGCCGCTTGTACAGAACCCCCGCGGGGTGTCGCCCCCGATCCCCCGAATGCCGCAGGGGGCCGGGGCGCGGAGCCGGGTTTCCTGGGGCTCCGCCCCAGACCCCGCGCCTCAAACGCCGGCGAGGCTGAAAGTGCCCACTCCCGCTTCGAAAGGGGGGAGGCCGCCATTGCCGGCCCTCGGGTGCGAAGGGCAACGCGTTGGCGGAGCGGGATCCATGGTGTCCCGCCGACACCTGAAACGGGTCCGGCACATCCAGCCTCGCCGGCGTTTGAGTGGGGCCCCCGGACGGAGTCTGGGGGAGGGTCCGGGCGGAGCCCGTTGCCCGGCGGAGCCGGGTTACCTGGGGCTCCGCCCCAGACCCCGCGCCTCAAACGCCGGCGAGGCTGAAATGCCCCCACCCCCGCTTCGAAAAGGGGGCGCGGCGTTGGCGGAGCCGGATCCGTGGTGTCCCGTCGGCACGTGAAACGGCGGGTCCGCACATCCAGCCTCGCCGGCGTTTGAGTGGGGGTCCCCCCGGGCGGAGTCTGGGGGAGGGTCCGGGCGGAGCCCGTTGCCCGGCGGAGCCGCGTTTCCTGGGGCTCCGCCCCTAGGCCCCGGGCCTCGAGCGTCGGCGAGGGGGTGTCAGGAACTGCTGCTGCAGCTGGAGCTGGATGAGCTGCAGCTTGAGCCGCTGGAGCAGCTGGAACTGCTGGAACTGCTGGAGCAGCTGGAGCTGGAGCCGCCGCAGCTGCTGCCGGACGACCCGCAGCCGGAGCCGGAGGAGGCGCAGCCGCTGACCGAGTACCCGCAGCCCGACCCGGAGCCGCCGGGATCGCTGCTCGCGCACCACACCACCGGCACAACCTCGGCACCGGAGCCGCACGAGGTGTGCGACCCCCCGGAGTGCGAGGAGGAGCCGACGGAACCGGAGGTCCGCGGCGGGCGGGAGCCGTGCTGGGCCGCCGCCAGACGCGTGCCGCGGGCGGCCGGGACCAACAGGGACCGCAGGTACGGGTCCCGCAGCCCCCGCAGCCCGAACAGGGCGGTCTGCACCGGCGGGGTGCTCAGCCCCGCGTACCGGGTGCGCATCTCGGCAAGGGCCCGCTGCCCGGCCGGGGAGACCCACTGCCGGGCCCTCTTGGCCGCGGCGGCGCCCAACACTATGCCGCCGATCAGGACCGGGAACACCTCGACGATGAAGGGGACTCCCGGGTCCGGCTGCAGCGCCAGCGCCACGAAGGTGAGCGGCAGCGACAGCACCAGCAGGACCGCGCACACGATGATCTGGGCCACGGCCCGGCGCCGCCAGCGGTGCCCCCACCCGGGCCGGGCGAGCAGTCCGCGGGCGACCAGCGCGTCCCCCGTCTCCTGGATCGCCGGGTCCAGCATGGCCAGGTACCGCACCTGGTACAGCCAGCCGGACGGAGCCTGCGCATGGGCCTGGAGCACGGCCCGTTCGGCCGGGTCGGAGCCCTGCGCCCCGGGCCGCACCTGGACGATGCCGGGCCCGCCGACGACGAGCCGGCCGTCCCCGAGGAGGGATACGAGCGCGGTGTCCACGACCCCGCCGGGCCCGCCGGTGACGAACGCGGCCTCCGAGAGGCCGAGCAGCTGCGGGGCCGGGCCGGCGTGCGGCATGGCGCGGCGGAGGCCGCGGAAGAGCACCACGGTGGAGGCGATGACGGCGAGCCAGACGCCGAGGGCGAGGAGGTTCATGCCGCCCTCCCCACCAGGGCGCGGGCGGCGCGGGCCCAGCGCACGACGCGGCGCGGCGGCCGGGCCCCGGCCCGGTCCCGCCACCAGTCGGTGAGCCGGCGCCGGGCGGCCGGGTCGGCGGGCAGGTCCCGGACCAGCAGGTGCTCGGCGAAGTCCAGCGCGTCGCGGCGGTATCCGCCGGCCATGGGGCGGGTCCGGGCGTATGCGAGGAAGGCCTCGCGGAAGGCGTCCGAGCCGCCCAGGATCCCCGGCAGCTCCGGCGCGACCTTGGCGACGACCGAGGCCCGCTTGGCGGCCAGGGCCCGCGCCTGCACCCGTACCCGCTGCCTGTCGAAGCCCTCGGGCACCGGCGTCCCGGCCACGAGCGCGGACAACAGCGCGGCCTGCTCCAACCCGACCCGCGTCCGCGCCGCTTCGAGCCGGACCGGCTCTCCGCCGTCCGCGTCCGCAGCCGCGTCCGCAGCCGTGACCGCCGTCGGGGCCGGGCCCGCCTCCGGTGCCAGGGAAGCCGTCGCGCGGATGGCGGCCAGTTCCGCCGCCAGTTCCTCCTCCGGCGGGAAGTCGTCGTCGCGTTCCAGCAGGACGCCCGGCGGGGCCACCCGGCTGCGGAGCTGCGCCAGGAGCTCCAGGACCGCGGGCGGGACCGGGTGGGCGTGGGTGTCGTGCCACACCCCGTTGCGCTCGACGCCCCCCGCGACGTGCACGTACGCGAGCGCCTCCAGCGGGATCGCGTCCAGCACGGCGGCGGGGTCCTCCCCGCGGTTGACCCGGTTCGTGTGCAGGTTCGCCACGTCGATCAGCAGCCGGACCCCGGTCCGCTCCACCAGCTCCGTCAGGAACTGCGCCTCCGTCAGCTCCTCGCCGGGCCAGGAGATCAGCGCGGCGATGTTCTCCAGCGCCAGCGGCACCGGCAGCGCGTCCTGCGCGATCCGCACGTTCTCGCACAGCACGTCCAGCGCGTCCCGCGTCCGCTGCACCGGCAGCAGGTGGCCGGCCTCCAGCGCCGGCGAAGCCGTCCGTACGAACGCGATGTGCTCGGTGACCAGCGGCGCGCCCAGCGCCACCGCCCGCTCCGCGAGCGCGGCCAGCTTCTCCGGGTCGGGCCGCTCGGCGCCGCCGAGGCCCAAGGAGACCCCGTGCGGCACGACCCGCACACCGCGCTCGCGCAGCCGCAGCAGCGGCTCCGGCAGGTGGCCGGGGCAGATGTTCTCGGCCACCACCTCGACCCAGTCCAGGCCGGGCAGACGCTCCACCGCGTCGGCGATCTCCGGCCGCCAGCCGATGCCCACCCCCAGGTGTGCCATGGGCTTCATGTCCCCTTGCCCCCTCTCAGCGGTCCCGTGTGTACCGGTCCGCGTGCCGGTGTCATGACCCCGACGCAGCCGGGCCAACCACCGGTAGGGGACGTTCAGAGCAACATTTGAGGTTCCGCGGATTCCCCGCCCGGAGCCGGGTCCGGCCTCAGAGCCGCGCCCGCAGCGCCGGGTGGTCCGCGACCACCGTCGCCGAGCCGGGGGCGATCTCCGTGAAACCGGCGTCCCGCACCACCGGCAGCCCGCTGCCGCTCAGTTCCGGCCACCCCTCGCGCGGGGCCGTCCGTACCTCCAGCCGGAACCCGCAGTCCCGCCAGGCGGTGCGCTCCGGGCCGGTCAGCTCCCACCAGGCGAGCTGCGCCGCGTGCCCGGCCTGGGCCATCGCCTTGCCGGCGGACATCTCCAGCTCCGGGTTGAGCCACAGCACCGGGACGCCCGGCGTGGGCGGGCCGGCCGGCTCAGGGTCGTCCAGGTCGGTCCCCGACACCTGGAGCTTGGCGAGCTCCTTGGGCCAGCCGTCCAGCGGGACCGGCGGGTAGACCCGTACCTCCGAGACATCACCGTGCACCGTGATGCCCGGCAGGGTCTGGGCCTTGCGCCACTCCGCGCCGCGCGCCCGCCGCACGACCTTCCGGATCCGGGCGTCCTGCCAGTCGCGCACGGCCGCGGCCCATTCGCCCTCGCCGTGCGCCCGATCGTCGCTCAGCAGCACCAGCACCGCACGGGCAGCCGTCTGCAGCGCGTCCGTGCGCGCCGGCGGTCCGGCCTTCTCGATCCGTACGACCAGGGGCAGCACGAACTGCGGGGCCTCGTCGCGGGCGATGCGCCCCGGCCGGAACGGGCTGTCGGCCCCGACGGCCGGTACCTCTGCGGGGGGATGGATGTCCTGGCTGCTCATCCCGCCAAGGATGCCAGGCTCCGCCTTCAGGATGATGCCGCGGGGGTGCCCGCCGGGTGAGGATCTGGCGCATGAAGAGCGACCTCTTTGCCTCCGAGCACCTGGCCCAGTCCGCCGCCGCACCCGGCATGACCCTGCAGAACGCCAAGTCGGTGAAGTACACCGTCAACGGCGAGATGCTCGCCCGGCAGGGCTCGATGGTCGCCTTCCGCGGCAACCTCCAGTTCGAGCGCAAGGGCCAGGGCATAGGCGGCATGCTCAAGCGCGCCGTCACCGGCGAGGGCCTGGCGCTGATGTCCGTACGCGGCCAGGGCGAGGCCTGGTTCGCCCACCAGGCCGGCAACTGCTTCATCGTCGACTTCGAGCCCGGCGACTCCCTGTCGATCAACGGCCGCAACGTCCTGTGCTTCGACCCCACCCTCGCCTACGAGATCAAGATGGTGAAGGGCGCCGGCATGACCGGCGGCGGCCTCTTCAACAGCGTCTTCACCGGTACCGGGAAGCTCGCCATCGTCTGCGACGGCAACCCGATCATCATCCCGGTCACGGCGCAGTCCCCGGTGTACGTGGACACCGACGCCGTCGTCGGCTGGAGCACCCGGCTCGAGACGGGCCTGCACCGCTCCCAGTCCGTCGGCTCGATGCTGCGCGGCGGCTCCGGCGAGGCCGTCCAGCTGATGCTGCGCGGCGAGGGCTTCGTCATCGTCCGCCCCAGCGAGGTCACCGAAGCGGTGGCGCACCACTGAAGCTCACCGGAATCGGCCGCCGCTACGGCGTGCGGCGCCCCTGGGTGCTGCGCGGCATCGGCCTGGAGCTGGCGCCGGGCACCCTCGTGCGCATCGAGGGCCGCAACGGCGGCGGCAAGTCCACCCTGTTGCGGCTCGTGGCCGGCATCGACACCCCGACCGAGGGGCGCATCACCGGCCGCCCGCGCCGCACGGCGTACGTCCCCGAGCGGTTCCCGGCCGCGCTGCCGCTGACCGCGGCCGCCTATCTGACCCACATGGGCCGGGTGCACGGGCTGGGGCGGGCCGAGGCCGCGCGCCGGGCGGGGTACTGGCTGGAGCGGTTCGGCGCCGGGGCGCACGCCCGGACCCCGCTCGCCGAACTGTCCAAGGGCAGCAGCCAGAAGGTGGCCGTCGCCCAGGCGCTGCTCGCCGAGCCCGGCTTGCTCGTCCTCGACGAGGCCTGGACCGGGCTCGATCCGGGCGCCCGCGCCGAGCTGGACCGAGCCGTCGCCGAGAGGACCGCCGCCGGCGCCGCGGTGGTCTTCGTCGACCACGACCCGGCGCGGCTGGCGGGCGCGGCCGACGCCCACCACCGGGTGGACGGGACGGGGCTGGTGGCGGTGGTGCCGGTGCCGCCCGGCGGGGACGCGGGGCCGGGGGCGCGGGTCCGGATCCGGGCGGCCGGACCGCCCGGCGCCGCGCTGCCGCCAGGGCTCGCGGCCTCCCCCGCGCCCGGCGGGGGCCTGTTGCTGACCGTGCCCGCGGCCCGCTCCGACGCGGTGCTGCGCGAACTGCTCGCCGCCGAGCCGCCCTGGCACATCCGAGCCGTGGAGGAACTGCCGTGACCGCCGCCCTGATCCGCTACCAGGGCGCCCTGTTGCTGCGCTCGCAGCGCTGGCTCGGCCCGGTGCTGCTGTACGCGGCCTTCGTGGCCGTCGGGGTCCGGCCCGGCGAGCCGGTGCTCGACTCCCTCGGCTGGGCGGCCGCCGGGCTGGTCCCGGTCGCGGCGTGGCTGGTCAGGGTCTGCGTCACCCTCGAACCCGACGCCGCCCGGGACTGCGCCGCCGCGGCGGCCGGTCCCGTACGGGTGCACGCGGCGGCCCTGCTCACCGCGGTGGGCACCGCCGTGCTCGCCGGGGCGGTGGCCGTCGCCGCGGTGCTGCTGATCGGCGCGCGCCGCGGCGTACCGGGCGGGGCGACCGCAGCTGCGGGGGGCCTGGCGGTGCTGGCGTGCGTTCTGACCGGCGCGGCTGTCGGCGCGCTGGGCAGCCGGCCGCTGGTCCGCCCGGCCGGCTTCGCGGTCCTGGCCGGCGGCATCGGCTCGCTCGCCGCCCTGGGCATCGGCGTCTCCCCGGCCCGCACCGCGGTGACCGCCCTCGTCGCGGGCTCCCGCGCCGGCGTGGCCGACCTCCCCCTGGCGTCCGCCGCGGGGGCCCTGGCCCTGGCGGCCGCCGCGGCCGCCCTGACCTGCCGAGCCGCTGCCCGCCGGGGCTGACGTTGAGCCGCGCCCCCTGGGGCTCCGCCCCAGCCCCCGCGCCTCAATCGCCGGCGGGCCTGAAATGGCCACGCGCTGCTGCTAAAGCAAGCCGGAACGTTCGAAGCCGGGTCCGGCATTTCCCGCCCCGCTGCGAAAGGCGGGGTCGGGCTACTTGCCGATGAGGTCGGAGACCTTGACGAAGCGGTAGCCTCGTTTGCGGAGTTCCGGGACGATCTTCCGGATGGCCTCCTCGGTGACGGGGGCCGCGCTGCGCGTGCAGTGCATGACCACCACCGACCCCGGCTTCACCCCGGCCAGCACCTGCTGGGCCACCGCGTCCGGATCCTTCGCGAAGGCGTCCCCGCTGACCACGTCCCACTGGACGGCCGTGACCTTGGCCGTGGACAGCGCCCGCAGGGCCTGGTCGTCGTAGCAGCCGCCGGGGAAGCGGAAGTAAGGGACGGTGTTCACCGCCCCCGCCGTGCGGAACGCGGCGAAGGCCCGGTCGACGTCGGCCCGGGCGGCCGCGGTGTCCAGCGCGGGGAGCCCGTAGCAGGGGGACTTGAAGGCGTGGTGGCTGTACGAGTGGTTCGCGATCTCGAAGTTCGGATCGGTGCCGATGGCCTTCGCCTGGTCGGGGTACTCCTCGGCCCAGCGCCCCGTCATGAAGATGGTCGAGGGCACCTTGAGCGTCTTCAGGGTGGCGATCAGCTGGGGGTTGTCGAAGTGCTCCCCGCCCGCCGCGCGCGGCCCCTGGTCGGAGGTCATGTCGGCGTCGAAGGTCAGCGCGACGGTCTTCTCGGTGTGCTGCTTGGCCCGTTCGAAGACGGGGGTCAGGCCGTTCGGGCCGGGCGGCAGCATCGGGGCCGCGCCGGGGCCGCCGGCCCCGGCGGCCGGCGACGAGGCGGCGGGGGAGCTCGGGGCGGCGGCCGAGGCGGCGGAGGACGGCCCGTCGGACGCGGCGGGGGTGCCCAGACGGGCCTGGCTGCCGGAGGGGGCGGTGCCGCCTCCGCATCCGGTGAGGGCGGTGCACAGAACGGCACCGAGGGCGGCCGCGGCCACCGCATTGCGTACGGAATGGGTCACGCAGGCAAAATATATGAACATCTGCTTTGCATATGGTCACGGCGCGGGCCGGGCCGGAGAATCGCCCGCCCGTGTACACCTCAGCTCGCCAGCAGCCGCGCGCGGCACGCCTCCACGTCGAACCCGGGCTCCGGATAGCGCGGATCGATGTCCTCCAGATGCTCCAGCAGCAGGGTGCTGACGGCCCAGTTCCGGTACCACTTGCGGTCCGCGGGGACGACGTACCACGGCGCGGCCGCGGTGGAGCAGCGCTCCAGGGCCAGGGCGTACGCCTCCTGGTACGCGGACCACCGCGCCCGTTCCTCGATGTCGCCCGGGTCGAACTTCCAGCGCTTCTCCGGGGTGTCCAGCCGCTTCAGCAGCCGCCTGAGCTGCTCCTCGGGGCTGATGTGGAGGAAGACCTTCAGTACGGTCACGCCGTCCTCGGCGAGGGACTCCTCGAAGCGGTTGATCTCCCCGTAGCGGCGGTCCAGCCGGCTGCGCGGCACCAGCTCGCGGACGCGGGCGATGAGCACGTCCTCGTACTGCGAGCGGTCGAAGATGCCGATCTCGCCGGGGCGGGGGAGCGCCTTGGCGATCCGCCAGAGGAACGGGTGGCCGCGCTCCTCGGCGGTGGGCGCCTTGAAGGCCGTGATGCGGCAGCCCGAGGGGTTGAGCAGGCCGATCACGTGCTTGACGGTGCCGCCCTTGCCGCTGGTGTCCATGCCCTGCAGCACCAGCAGGACCCGGCGGCGGTCACCGGTGGTGCTGGCCGCGTACAGCCGCTCCTGGAGCTCGGCGAGCGGCCCGGCCAGCCGGGCCGTGGCCGCCTGGCCGGCGGCCTTGTCGGCGGGGCCGGCGGGCAGCGCCGCCGGCGAGAGCGCGCCGAGGTCGACGCCCTGTCCGGCGGGTACGCGCAGCAGCGGACCCAGCCGGGCAGCGCCGTGGGCCCCGTCGCGGGACGTGTCGCGCCCGGTCCCGTTGCCCTTGCCTCCGGAGGACACCCTCCGATGGTCCACCACATCGGGCGGGCCCGCGAGGCGTCAGGCGTCAGGCGGCGTTGCGGCGGTCAGCGCCAGGGGCCCGTCACGGCGAAGGTGGTGCCGGGCGTGTAGGCGTTGACGTACATGGTGCGGCCGTCGGGGGAGAAGGTCACCCCGGCGAACTCGCCCCACTCCGGGGCCCCGGGCCGGCCGATGTCCTCGGCGTTGCGGGCCACCGGGTACACCTCGCCGGCCCGGGTCACGCCGAAGACGTACTGGGCGCCGCCGCCGTCCTCGCACACCATCAGCCCGCCGTCCGGGGCCAGGCAGATGTTGTCGGGGCAGTCGCCGGGCAGCGCGACGTCCGTGGCCGGGCCGAAGAGCACGTCGAGGCGGACCACGGAGCGGCGCGGGTCGTGGAACCACACCTGGCCGTGGTGGTCGGCGGCGGCCCCCTCGCCGCTGCGGGCGAAGCTGGAGACGAAGTGGACGCCGCCGTCGCCCCAGTAGCAGCCCTCCAGCTTCTGGGCGTGGGTGATGCCGCCGGGGCCGAAGTCCTGGAACCGGATCGGGGTGCCGGCCGCGGCCGGGTCCGGTACGGGGACCCACTCGGCCGGGAACTCGGCGCCGGGCTCGTCCACCACCGACAGGTCCGGCACCCCGGGCACCCGCAGGGCCTGGAGCGCGCCGCCGGCCCGCAGCGAACCGGGGCCGCCGAGCGGGCGGGCCGGCAGGAAGCGGTAGAACAGGCCGAAGGGGCGGATGAAGGCGTCCTCGGTCTCGTAGACGATCCCGGTGTACGGGTCCACGGCGACGGCCTCGTGCGCGAAGCGGCCCATCGCGGTGAGCGGGACCGCGCCCGAGCGGTGCGGGTCGGCGGGGTCGACCTCGAAGACGTAGCCGTGGTCGCGGGTGTAGCCGGAGGTGCCGGCCAGGTCCTCGGTCTCCTCGCAGCTCAGCCAGGTGTTCCAAGGGGTGCGGCCGCCCGCGCAGTTGACCGCGGTGCCGGCGAGGGCGACGCGCTCGGCGGTGACGCGGCCGTCGGGGGCGAGCTCGAGGAGGGTGCAGCCGCCGAGGGCGGCGGGGTCGTAGGTCAGGCCCGCGACGGGCGGGACGCGGAGGGCGGCGGTGGCCCGGTTCTCGTGGTTGCGCACGAGCCGGACGCCTCCGGCGGCGGGATCGGCGGCGCTGGCCGGATCGGCGGGAAAGGCGGCCATGCCGTCGCAGTTGGCGGGCACGGTCCCCTCGCCGGAGCGGAGCGGGTCCCCTGCGCGGGACAGCACGGTGTAGCCGAACCCGGCCGGCAGGTCGAGCAGCCCGCGGGGGTCGGGGACCAGCGGTCCGTATCCGGGTCCGCGCCCGGCGGGGGCGGCCCGGCCGCCGGCGAACAGGACCCCGAGGGCGCCGCTGAACCCGATGCAGGCGGCGGCGAGCACACTGCGGCGTGGTACGGACATGCGCGACTCCGATCGGCGGGACCGGGAGCCGTGGTACCACGCCCCGTGCCTCGCAGCGCCGCGCCCCGCCGCCGCCTCACCCCTCCGGCGGCACCGCCGCCCGGCCGGCCGGCGGTGCCGCCGGAGGCGGGCCGGGCGGGGCGGGCCGGTCCGTCAGGACAGGGTGGCGCTCAGGGTGATCGTCGTGCCCGTCAGGGCCTGGCTGACCGGGCAGTTCTTCTTCGCGTCCTGCGCGGCGGCCTCGAAGCCGGCCGCGTCCAGGCCGGGCACCTGCCCCTCCACCGTCAGGTGGATGCCGGTGATGCCCTCACCCGGCTGGAAGGTGACGTCCGCCTTCGTCTCGAGCCGGGTCGGCGGCGTGCCCCTGCCCGCCAGCGCGTGGGACAGCGCCATCGAGAAGCAGCTGGAGTGGGCGGCAGCGATCAGTTCCTCCGGGCTGGTCTTGCCGTTGGCGGCCTCGGCCCGCGAGGGCCAGGAGACGTCGTACGACCCGATGCCCGAGGAGTCGAGGGTGACGACACCCTTGCCCTCCAGCAGGTTGCCTTCCCAGACGGTGTGTGCGTGACGGGTGGTGGCCATGTGTTCTGGTGTCCCTTCGCGGAAGCTCAAAGAAGTTCGCAGAAGCCGGACCCCAAACCTACTGGGACACCAGGGGTTTCGCGTCGCGTGCCAGCGCGGTGAGCCGCGATATGGCGCGGAAGTACTTCTTGCGGTACCCGCCGTTCAGCATCTCGTCACTGAACAGCCGGT
This sequence comes from Streptomyces sp. NPDC032472, assembly GCF_040636955.1. Classification (NCBI taxonomy): domain Bacteria; kingdom Bacillati; phylum Actinomycetota; class Actinomycetes; order Kitasatosporales; family Streptomycetaceae; genus Streptomyces; species Streptomyces sp. NPDC032472. The sequence goes on along the minus strand of NZ_JBEZVK010000007.1, from coordinate 86,132 downwards.
CGAACGGGACGCCCGACGCGAGCACCGGTATCTCCCGGTCGTACAGCCGGTCGGCCAGCACCACGAGCCGCAGCGCCGTCGACTGGTCCGGGACCGGGACCACGTCGGTGAGGCACACCGCGGTGATCCCCTCGGTGAGGGCCCCGTACCGGCTGGGGTGGACCCGGGCCAGGTGCTCCAGCAGCCCGGGGAAGTCGTCGAGGCTGGCGCCGTCGGTCGCGTACGCGGCCTTCGCCACCTGCTCGTCCGAGAACGGCGCCGGCGCCTCCGGCAGCCCGCGGTGGCGGTAGTCCTGGCCGTCGATGCGCAGCGGCCGGAAGTGCGCGGACAGCCCCTGGATCTCCCGCAGGAAGTCCGCGGCGGCGAAGCGGCCCTCGCCGAGCTTGCCGGGCAGGGTGTTGGAGGTGGCGGCCAGCGCCACGCCCTGCTCGACCAGCTTGCCGAGCAGCGAGGACACCAGCACGGTGTCGCCCGGGTCGTCCAGCTCGAATTCGTCGATGCACAGCAGCCGGTGCCCGCCCAGGGTCTGCACGGTCTGCTGGAAGCCGAGGGCGCCGACCAGGTTGGTCAGCTCCACGAAGGTGCCGAAGGCCTTCAGCGCGGGCTCGGCCGGGGTGGCGTGCCACAGGGAGGCCAGCAGGTGGGTCTTGCCGACGCCGTAGCCGCCGTCGAGGTAGATCCCGCGCGGCGCGGCGGGGGCGGCGGGCTTGCGGGCGAACCAGCGCCGCTTGCCGAAGCCGCTGGCGTGCGCGCCGCCGAGCCCGGCGGCGAAGCCGCTCAGCACGGAGACGGCCTCGGCCTGGCTGGGCTGGGTGGGGTCCGGGTTGTACGTGTCGAAGCGCACCGAGTCGAAACGCGGCGGCGGGACCATCTCGGCCACCAGCCGTTCGGCGGGCACCCGCGGCTCGCGGGCGCACAGGGCCTGCGGGCCGGCGTCGGCTATCGGGGGTCGCCCGTAGGTGGAACCGGAGGTCGAGAGTGATGTTGACACAGCTCTTAACTCTACGGGCCGTGGCACACTTCACCGATGCGACGGCTGTTCCCTGTGACCGATCAGACATCCCTGCCCGAGGACCGGGCGCAGGCCCCGGCCCCGGGTCCGGCGGCCCGTACGGAGGCCCTGGCCGACCGCGAGTGGTCCCTGGACGAGCTGGCGGAGGCGTACGCGTACCCCGCCCTCGCCCCGGACGGCCACTGGCTGCGCGCCAACATGGTCTCCACCCTCGACGGCGCGGCCCAGCACGACGGCCGCTCGCAGCCCATCTCGGGCGAGACCGACATGCGGATCTTCGGCACCCTGCGGGCGCTGGCCGATGTGGTGATCGCCGGAGCCGAAACGGTTCGCCAGGAGGGCTACCGCCCGGCCCGCGCGCGCGAGGCCTTCGCGGCCCGGCGCGCCGCCGCCGGACAGGGCCCCGCCCCGGTCATCGCGGTGGTCACCGCCAGCCTGGACCTGGACTTCTCCCTGCCCCTGTTCACCTCCCCCCTGGTGCCGACCCTGGTGGTCACCGGCGCGGGCGCCCCCTCCGACCGGGTGGCCGAGGCCGTACAGGCCGGGGCCGAGGTCGTGATCGCCGGTGACGGGGCCGCCGTGGACCCGGCCCGGGCGGTCCGCGAGCTCGCCGACCGCGGGCTGCGCCGGCAGCTGACCGAGGGCGGGCCCCGGCTGCTGGGCCAGTTCGTGGCCGCCGACGTGCTGGACGAGCTGTGCCTGACGATCTCGCCGATGCTTACCGCCGGCGGCGCCCAGCGCATCTCCGGCGGGCCCCCGGTCGCCGTGCCGCACCGGCTGGCGCCCGCCTTCGTACTGGAGGAGGCCGGGTTCCTCTTCACGAGCTACCGTCGGATCTGACAAGGGGCGGAATTTCTCGTTCCGCTTAGCGTCCGGTGGGCACATATATCTGCGCAGGCCCCGTGTGAGAGCGGGGCAGGATGGTTTCCGCAGGGGCCGGCCGGCCGGCCGCGGCCCATGAAGGAGAGGGCGTCCGTGTTCACGAGCGTTTTGATGATCGAGCAGCCGCTGACCGCCGTCGACGTGGACTTCGTCACCACCTTGCACGGGGACGACCCGGTCTCCTTCATCGTGCTCATGCAGCCCCGGGGCGACCAGGACCGGCTGCTGCGCGCCATCGACGACGTCGCCCTCGGCGAGCTGCCCGAGGCCCTGCGCGAGGCCGACGTGCCGGAGGGCGACGCCGCCCGCGGCCCCGCCGAGCACGCCTTGGCCCACTCCCTGGAGTCCTTGCGCCGCAAGGGCGCCCAGGCCACCGGTCAGATCGTCGAGGACCACCCGCTGGACAAGCTCAAGGAGATCGTCGACGCCTCGTCCGCCGATGAGGTGATCGTCTTGACCGCCCCGCACTTCGTGGAGGAGTTCTTCCACCGGGACTGGGCCTCCCGCGCGCGCCACAAGGTCGGGGTTCCGGTGCTCAAGCTCTTCGCCCACAACGAATAGGCTGGCGTCCGACACTTTCGCCGAGCCGTCCCGACACCCACCCGCCGGGACGTCCGGCGCAACCGACCCGCACCTTGGGGAGCATCCGTATGACGCCGCCGTCCGGCCTGCCGAACGCCATGGAACGCCCGCACTTCATCGGCATCGGCGGCGCCGGGATGTCCGGCATCGCGAAGATCCTCGCCCAGCGCGGCGCCGCCGTGGCCGGCAGCGACGCCCGCGACTCCGAGACCGCCGGGGCCCTGCGCGCCCACGGCGCCACGGTCCACATCGGGCACGCGGCCGGACACCTCGCCGACGACGCCACCTGCGTGGTCGTCTCCAGCGCCATCCGCGCCGACAACCCCGAGCTGGCCCGCGCCGCCGAGCTCGGCGTGCCCGTCGTGCACCGCTCCGACGCCCTCGCCGCCCTGATGCACGACCTCCGCCCGATCGCGGTGGCCGGCACCCACGGCAAGACCACCACCACCTCGATGCTGGCGGTGTCCCTCTCGGCCCTGGGCCTGGACCCCTCGTACGCCATCGGCGGCGACCTGGACGCCCCGGGCTCCAACGCCCACCACGGCGCCGGCGACATCTTCGTCGCGGAGGCGGACGAGAGCGACCGCAGCTTCCACAAGTACGCCCCGCAGGTCGCGATCATCCTCAACGCGGAGCTCGACCACCACGCGAACTACGCGTCGATGGAGGAGATCTACGAGTCCTTCGAGACCTTCGTCGGCCGGATCGTGCCCGGCGGCACCCTGGTCGTCGCCCACGGCCAGGCCGGAGCGGCCGAGATCGCCGGCCGGGTCCGCGGCACCGAGGGCCTGAACGTCGTCACGTACGGCGAGGAGGCCGACGCCGACGTCCGGATCGAGAAGATCACCCCGCGCGGCCTGACCAGCGAGGTCACCGTCGCCCTGGACGGCCGCACCCTCACCTTCACCGTGTCCGTGCCCGGCCGCCACTACGCCCACAACGCCGTCGCCGCCCTCGCCGCCGGCGTCGCCCTCGGCATCCCCGCCGAGGACCTGGCCGCGGCGCTCGGCAAGTACACCGGCGTCAAGCGCCGCCTCCAGCTCAAGGGCGAGGCCGCGGGCGTGCAGGTCATCGATTCCTACGCCCACCACCCCACGGAGATGACCGCCGACCTGGAGGCCATCCGCGGCGCGGCCGCCGACTCCCGGATCCTGGTCGTCTTCCAGCCGCACCTGTTCTCCCGCACCCAGGAGCTGGGCAAGGAGATGGGCCAGGCCCTGGCCCTGGCCGACTCCGCCGTGGTCCTGGACATCTACCCGGCCCGCGAGGACCCGATCCCCGGCGTCACCAGCGAGATCATCATCACCGCCGCGCGCGCCGCGGGCGCCGACGTCACCGCCGAGCACGACAAGGAATCCGTCGCCGACGTGATCGCGGGAATGGCCAAGCCCGGCGATCTCGTTCTCACCATGGGCGCGGGAGACGTCACGGACCTGGGTCCGGCGATCCTGGCCCGGCTGTCGCACTGACGGCCCGGGGACGCAACACGAGGGAGCGGGAGAGTCATGGCGTACGAGGTCGAGAAGCCGGACGAGCAGTGGCAGGCGGAGCTGACCCCGTCCGAGTACCAGGTGCTGCGCCTCGCGGGCACCGAACCGGCGTTCCGCGGTGAGTACACCGACACCAAGACGCCCGGCGTCTACAGCTGCCGCGCCTGCGGCGCCGAGCTCTTCCGCTCCACGGAGAAGTTCGACTCGCACTGCGGCTGGCCGTCCTTCTACGACCCGAAGGACTCCGACGCGGTCGAACTGCGCGCGGACACCTCGCACGGAATGGTGCGCACGGAGGTCCTCTGCGCCCGCTGCGGCTCCCACCTGGGCCACGTCTTCGAGGGCGAGGGCTACCCGACCCCCACGGACCAGCGGTACTGCATCAATAGCATCTCGCTGCGCCTGACCCCGGCCGACGGGGCGAGCTGACCCCTTCCGGTTCCCGGCGGGTTCACACCCGTCGGGAACCGGTCGGCGGCGCCGCGACGAGGGCAGGATTCGAACCTGCGTCCACCCGGAAGTCGAGCCGGGCGCTCCTCCGCAGAGCTTCCTCGCCGCCGCCCCGATTCTCGTCAGGTGCGGACGCCCCGGGCAACTGATTTGCGGCCTTGGACGGTCGGAACGTCAGAGCCATTCCTCGGCGGCCGCGCGTTTGCCCTGGCCCGAGAACACTCCGGCGGACCGCAGAGCACTCGCCATCAGCGGATCGACCACGGCCACGCCGTGCACCAGCTCCGGCGTTCGGCTGAAGCGGACGGCCTCCGCGGTCGGGCGGGGCGCGGTCCAGCCGCCGGCCACCGGGTCCACACCATGCCGCGCGCAGGCCGCCTCGACCAGTGAGCGGGGGCATTCCTTCTCGCCCCGCAGGACTTCCCACGGCCGGGGCAGGTCCGCCCACACGTACGTGTCGGGGTGCAGTCCGCCGCCGCTTCTGCGGTGCCAGTAGGCCACGTCGGCTGCCATCAGCCGGGGGACCTTGCCCGGACACACGCGGTTCAGGATCTCCTCCCGGCCCAGTTCGGTCATCAGGGCGAACCAATGCGCTCGGGCGGTGCTCCAGGCCTGCGCGGCCTGGTTCCACGTCGAGGAGTCGTCGCCGCGCCGCACGATCATGCTCGCGGGTTCGATGCGGGAACGGTTCCAGGCGTCCTCCAGCAGGTCGGCCACTGTGCGCAGGAAGCCGTTCCAGCGGACGAGGAGCTGGGTGAGTTCCTGATCGGAGAGGTGCCCCAGCACCTCGGCGGTGGCGTGTACGTGGGCCACCGCGTACCAGTCCGTGTGCTCGGGCGCCGCGCGCAGTCTGCGGAAGAGTGCGTCGGCGACCTCGTCGTAAGGGCGGCGCTGCTTGCCGTTGGTGAAGATGCTGCGCATGTTCGCGCGGGCCGTGAGGTACGCGATGAAGGCCGCGGAGTCCGGGTCGGCGGCGAACAGCTCGAACGGCAGGTCGTGCGCGAGCGCGCCCTTGCCGGTCATGGTGACCTCGCGGCGGCACTGCTCGTGGACGAGGCGGGCCAGTTTGGCCTCCATCCGGCGCAGCAGCCGGAAGCGCTTGTTGTACTGGCGTTTGGAGACCTCGCCGATGCCGGCTTCTGCGCGCTCGGCCCGGTTCAGCCGGTCGAGGCCGAAGTCGTTCTCCCCGTACTGCCGGTGGATCTCCTCGCCGGCCCGGCGGATCACGGCCTCGATCTCCGCGGGATCGTCCCCGGCTCCCTCGGGTATCGGGGGCACGGACGCGAACAGCGCCCCGGCTCGGGCGAGCTGGCGCTGCGCGCCGACGGGTCGGGCGAAGTCCTCGAGCATGGAGGTGTAGCCGTGCCACAGCTTGTGCAGCGAATGCTCGGCGGCCTTCTCCAGGGCGTCGGCGGTGGCGGGGTCGAGGGCGACGTTCCGGGCAGCGAACAGGTCCTGGATCAGCTGGGCTATGTCCTCGGGGCGCTTGCGGAGCCCGAGCGAGGCGTGCAACTCGCGCAGCAGCTGCTCGGCATGGGGCGATGGCATGCGCCACACCTTGCCATCGCGCGTGCGGGACCTCCACCGGATAACCCGGCGGCCTTTCCTCCGTCATTCGCCTAGCCTTTCGCCATGGCAGGCAGACACCTCACTTATCGGTTCGCTGACGGCGAGCGCATACCCGGGACCTGGCGGCACGTCTTCATCCGCAACGGCTCCGCGTACTTCCTGACGGATCTTCTGATCTATGCCGACGGGTTGATCGACTGCTGGGGACTGGTCACGGTGGACGAGTTCGCCGAGAAGCTGCGGACCGGGTGGGTCGCGACAGAGTTGGAAGAGGGGGCGGAGGCCTCCGCCCACGACGTGGGCGGGTGGAGGTTCACGGACGTCCACTCGTACATGAAGCAGGACTGGTTGCTCGCCGAAGTGCGCGACGAGATCGAGCGGCTGAACGGCCGGCCCACCTCCACCGAGCGCTGCCTCACCGCGGTGGACTCCTTTCTCGCCGATCCGACCGAGGCGAACAGAGCCGGACTGCGGGATGCCTACCTTGAGATTCCGGAGTCCATGCGCCGCTATGCCCTGGGTGACATGGACCGCAAGGACTGGCCGTTGAAGGTCCTGGCCGCGGGACCGGGCGGGACACTGCCCGGGCTTCCCGAGCCCGTCGACGAGAAGGCGTATGCGCACGCCCTCGACTACTTCTCCGAGCGCGCGGAATGGGGCAAGGTGGCCGAGCGCCGCCGCACCGTGGATGGACCGCAGGAGCCGCGTACCCCGGCCATCGAACTGGGCCAGGTCTTCTATCCGAACGGCTGGCCCGCGGACCCCGGGCCGCTGGCTCTGCGTAACGAGTATCCCGCGCCGATACGGGTCGGCGACGTCGAGTATCCCACCGTCGGACACGCCTACTGGACGCTGTCCACCGACGATCCCGAGCACCAGGCCGCGATCCGCTCCGCCAAGAACGCACTCGAGGCACGGAGCCTGGCACAGGACGCCCCTCGGCGGGCGCAGTGGGACGAAGCCCGCCCGGCCGTGATGGCACAACTGCTCCGAGCCAAGTACACACAGAACCCGGCGCTTGCCGAGGAACTGCTCAGCACGGGAGATGCCAAGCTGCTCTACACCGATATGGGATCTCCCGGGTATTGGGGCCAGCACGGCCGGGCAGGGCGCAACTGGATGGGGCGACTCCTTGAGCTCGTCCGGGCCGAACTCCTCGCTGATCGCGCCGGCCTCACGCCCTGACGGATGGGAAGAGATTTCGGGGCGAATGAAGCATGAATCGCCAAGGATGATGGCTGGCCGTCCTACTACGACCCGAAGGACTCCGACGCGGTCGAACTGCGCGCGGACACCTCGCACGGAATGGTGCGCACGGAGGTCCTCTGCGCCCGCTGCGGCTCCCACCTGGGCCACGTCTTCGAGGGCGAGGGCTACCCGACCCCCACGGACCAGCGCTACTGCATCAACTCGATCTCCCTGCGCCTCACTCCTGCGCAGGAGGGCTGATCCGTCCGACACACCCCGGCGGGCCCTTCCGATCCCTCACGGACCGGTAGGGCCCGTCGGCGTTCCCGGGAGGGTTGTGTGGCACGTCGGCCGGCCCGGATGCCGCAACCCGCTGCCGGCAGCGCCCCGGCCTCTGCATCTCCCTGCGCCTCACCCACGACGAGTCGGCGGGACCGGACCGGCGATGACGTCCTTCCCCAGGTGCTCCTTGATGAGGTAGACGAGCTCGGGTCCCTCGATCAACTGGAGGCGGCCGTGCGCGGCCGCGAAGGTGTGGCTGGCCCGTCCGAACCAGGACGTGGTGATCAGCACCCCCTTCGCGGCCCGCTTGTGCTCCACCACGCCGGCCAGTGCCTGCACCGACTCGACACCCACGAGCTTCGCGTAGCGCTTGGCTTGGATGATGCACTCGCCGTTGAAGATCGGGTCCTTGCTGATCGCCACGGCATCGACGCCCTCGTCCTTGGAGGCCTGGGTGTTCCATGCCTCCATGCCGATGGCCTCGAACAGCTGCCGCACCAGATGCTCGAACTCCGTTGGTGACAGGCTGGTCAGCACCGGGCGGGCGTCGAGTCCGGCCACCACGTCCATGCTGTCCATCAGCCGGTATTTCTTGAGGTCGAATTCGATGATGGGCCGCACCGGTTGGAGTTCATAGGGGTTCGGGGAGACCAGCGCATTGAGGTGCTTGAGGCAGGCGGTCGGCTCGACCTGGCTGAGCCTCAGCTTCCCGAACTGCTCGCGATCGCTGCTGAGCGTGATCAGGCAGGGCGAGACTTCCTGCCCGGTCGCGCGGTCGACGGTCGTGACGTGCCCGTTGAGCACGACACTGTCGACGATCCCCTCCTCGTCGGAGGCGAAGATCTCGTGGATGGTACGCAACGCGCACTGGGCGAGGACCGAGGCGTACAGCTCCTTGCGCTCCCTTTCCGGGCGCGGCAGGGCCTTTGTCTCGTCCCGCGACTTCACGTAGGTGTAGCTGCGGGCGGCCGGAACGATGTCCTCGGCCGGCAGCTCGATCTCCACCAGGACACTGCCGTCCGCCGGGCGGAAGGCCACCCGGTGCCGTGACGGGAAGCCCCGCGGGTAGACGGAGCCGTCGAGGACCGCGCCGAGGAACCATTCGACGCTCGCGGGCTCGCCGGCCAGGTAGGCGGTGTGCCGCTGGTCGAGTTCCGCGTTGAACTGCCGTACCGCCCGGGCCGCCTGCTCCTGCTTCGCCGCGTGCTCGGCCCTCTTGCGGTCGAGCTTGGCCCGGTGCTTCGCTTCCTCTGCGCGGTGGCGCTGCTCCGCCTCCTCGAACCGCTCCTGCTCCTGCGCCAGCCGCTGCTCGTACCGGCGGCGGCCACCGAAGAGGGCGGACAACGCGCCGGGCGCCGGCGGAGCGAACTCCTCCCACCGGGGCGCGGGCCCGGGCCCGGCCCAGCGGCTGCCGTCGAACCGCTGCGCCCGGTGCGTGCGGCGCAGACAGTCGAACGAGACCGGCGGGTCGGACACCACGGCGTCGCGCAGCAGTTGCCGGAGGCGGTCGACCTCGTGCTCGACCCCGGCCGTGCGGTCCGTGGCGTCCTGCACCTGATGGGCGACGTGGGCCTGCTGGCGTTCCCGCTCCCGCCGCTTGCGGTCCGCCTCGGCAGCCCGCTGCTGCCGGGCAGCCTCGCGCTGCATCCGGAGCTGCTCGCGCTGGGCCGCCTGCTGCTGTCGTGCGTACTCCTGCTGCCAGCTCCCCCGGCGCTGCGCCATCGCCACTCTCCCCCTGTGCACGCTTAGATCAGGTGATCTTACGGTGTGTGAGGGCGGCTGGCCATCGGTGCCGTTGAGGCGCGCGCCAGGCCGTACGCGGGCCGCTCAGGCCCTGGCCCTGCAGGGCGGGCAGAGGCCTCGGTAGGTGAGGGCGGCTTCCGTGAGGGTGAAGCCGTGGCGTTCCGAGGGTGGGAGGGCGGTCAGGGGGTCGCCCGTCGGGTGGACGTCGCGGATGGTTCCGCAGGCCGAGCAGACCAGGTGGTGGTGGGGGCGGTCGGCGTTGGGGTCGTAGCGCTTGGCGCGGCCGGCGGTGGTCACCTCGGCCACCTCGCCGAGCGCGACCAGCTCACCGAGGGTGTTGTACACCGTCGCCCGGGAGATCTCCGGCAGCCGGGCGGAGGCCCGGGCGAGCACCTCCTCCGCGGTGAGGTGGACGTGGTCGCCGCTCAGCACCTCGGCGACGACCCTGCGTTGGGCCGTCAACCGCCAGCCGCGTCCGCGAAGCCGTTCCAGCAGGTCACCCATGCCCCACCAGCCTTACCGTCGCATCGTCCGTCGAATGAGTCAGAGCGTGCCTGGTTGTTGTATTGACTTGGACTATGTCGATCGTAGGATCGGATCCGGTGGTAGCCAAGACACAGGACGACGGCAGGGGAGCACATGAGGCGTCTCGGGACCGGTTTTCGCCGGCGGAGCCGACCTGTTGCGGCGGAAGGCGTCCCCGAGCCCGTGCCCGGACCGCACCACCACCGCCCTCAGCTCTTGAGAACCGTGATCCGCTTAGTTCGGAAGGACGTCCATGTCTGAGAACCAGGATTCAACCGTGGTAGACGCGCCGGCGGAGGGCGCAGGCGGCTGCCCGGTGGCGCACGGCCGCGCCGCCCACCCCACCCAGGGCGGCGGGAACCGCCAGTGGTGGCCGGAGCGGCTCAACCTGAAGATCCTCGCCAAGAACCCCGCCGTGGCCAACCCGCTCGGCGAGGAGTTCGACTACGCCGCGGCGTTCTCCGCCCTCGACCTCCCGGCCGTCAAGCAGGACATCGCGGAGGTGCTGACCACTTCGCAGGACTGGTGGCCCGCCGACTTCGGCCACTACGGCCCGTTCATGGTCCGCATGGCCTGGCACAGCGCCGGCACGTACCGGATCTCCGACGGCCGCGGCGGCGCCGGCGCCGGCCAGCAGCGCTTCGCGCCGCTGAACAGCTGGCCGGACAACGCCAACCTCGACAAGGCCCGCCGCCTGCTGTGGCCGGTCAAGAAGAAGTACGGCCAGGCCATCTCCTGGGCCGACCTCATGATCCTCGCCGGCAACGTCGCGCTGGAGTCCATGGGCTTCGAGACCTTCGGCTTCGCCGGCGGCCGCGCCGACGTCTGGGAGCCGGACGAGGACGTCTACTGGGGCCCCGAGACCACCTGGCTCGCCGACGAGCGCTACTCCGGCGACCGCGAGCTCGAAGACCCGCTCGGCGCCGTCCAGATGGGCCTCATCTACGTCAACCCCGAGGGCCCGAACGGCAACCCGGACCCGGTCGCCGCGGCCCGCGACATCCGCGAGACCTTCCGCCGGATGGCGATGAACGACGAGGAGACCGTCGCCCTCATCGCCGGCGGCCACACCTTCGGCAAGACCCACGGCGCCGGCCCCGCCGACCACGTGGGCGCGGACCCCGAGGCGGCCCCGCTGGAGGCCCAGGGCCTCGGCTGGCAGAGCTCGTACGGCTCCGGCAAGGGCGCCGACGCGATCACCTCCGGCCTCGAGGTCACCTGGACCACCACCCCGACCCGGTGGAGCAACAACTTCTTCGAGAACCTCTTCGGCTACGAGTACGAGCTGAGCTCCAGCCCCGCCGGTGCCCACCAGTGGGTGGCCAAGGACGCCGAGGCGGTCATACCCGACGCCTACGACGGGTCGAAGAAGCACCTCCCCACCATGCTCACCACCGACCTCGCGCTGCGCTTCGACCCGGCGTACCAGCAGATCTCGCGGCGCTTCCTGGAGCACCCGGAGCAGTTCGCCGACGCGTTCGCCCGCGCCTGGTACAAGCTGACCCACCGTGACATGGGCCCGATCGTCCGCTACCTCGGCCCGGAGGTCCCCGCCGAGGAGCTGCTGTGGCAGGACCCGCTGCCGCCGCGCACCGGTGAGCTCGTGGACGCGGCCGACGTCGCCGCCCTCAAGGAGCAGATCCTCGGCTCCGGCCTGTCGGTGGCCGAGCTCGTCTCCACCTCGTGGGCGGCGCTGTCCTCCTTCCGCGGCAGCGACAAGCGCGGCGGCGCCAACGGCGGCCGCATCCGACTCCAACCGCAGATCGGCTGGGAGGTCAACGAGCCCGACCAGCTCGCCCGCGTGCTGCGCGTCCTGACCGGCATCCAGGAGTCCTTCAACTCCGCCCAGACCGGCGGCAAGCAGATATCGATCGCCGACCTCGTCGTCCTCGCGGGCGCCGCGGCCGTCGAGAAGGCCGCCAAGGACGCCGGCCACGAGGTCGAGGTGGCGTTCACCCCGGGCCGCGTGGACGCCTCCCAGGAGCAGACGGACGTGGAGTCCTTCGCCGCGCTGGAGCCGCGCGCCGACGGCTTCCGCAACTACGTCGGCAAGGGCCAGCGCCTGCCCGCCGAGTACCTGCTGGTGGACAAGGCCAACCTGCTGAACCTGAGCGCTCCCGAGCTCACCGTCCTGGTCGGCGGCCTGCGCGTGCTGGGCGCCACCTACCAGGGCTCGAAGCTCGGCGTCCTGACCGAGACCCCCGGGCAGCTGACGAACGACTTCTTCGTCAACCTGCTCGACCTCGGCACCACGTGGACCGCGACGTCCCAGGACGCGCACACCTTCGAGGCCCGCGACGCCGCCACCGGCGAGGTGAAGTGGACGGGCAGCCGCGCCGACCTCGTCTTCGGCTCCAACTCCGAGCTCCGCGCACTGGCCGAGGTGTACGCGAGCGACGACGCGAAGGAGAAGTTCGTGAAGGACTTCGTCGCGGCCTGGGTCAAGGTGTCCGAACTCGACCGGTTCGACCTCGTCTGATCGGCACGGCAGGACGACGGTGAGGGCGTCCGGGACCGGCCCGTCAGGGCCGGCCCGGGCGCCCTCAGTCGTTTCCGACGGCGGCGTCGCAGGAGGCGCAGACCAGATCCGCGGACTCCGGGGCGTACCAAGGGGATCCGGGGTCCTCGGCGGGCTGCCGCGGAGCCGGGGCCATGGCGAAGGTGTCCCGGCCGCAGTAGGTCCGCGGGCCGGGCTCGGACGGCCGGCCCGGGGAGGCGGGGGCCGCGTGCACGCGCAGGGTGCGGCCCGGTGTGTGCGCCGCGGCGGGCTGGTCGAGCTCGTACACCACCACAATCTCGCTCATGGGTAGACCGTAGGGCGCCGCGGCGCGGGATCCGGGCGGGACACCACGCGGACACCGCGAGCACACCCCTCGGATACCGATTCGGACTCCGGTTGGCAACAACTCGTGCACCCATAGTGCCCATGGGGTCACATAGCGCCCAAGGGGCGCGGAATCTGACTATCCGTTTCTTTGTCTTGGCTGGATATGATCGGCGCGCGCCCTCCGTTGGCCCTCCGTCCCTCCCGTTTTGTCGCCCGTCCGTCCCCCGCCGCCCCGAGGACCGATGTCTGCCACCGAACCCGAAGGCGCCCCCGCGCCGCCCCCGAGCCGGCGGCGGACCGTGCGCCTGCGGACCGTGCGCCTGCGGACGCTGCTCATCTGGCTGGCGGTCGTCCCCACCGTCGCGATGGGCGCCCAGAGCGGCCTGACCGCCGAACGGCTGCTGGCCCAGTCGGCCCGCCTGCGCGCCGACGTGGCCGCCAGCGAGCGGATCGGCGTCCCGCTGTACACCCTCCTGGTCGACCTCCAGGCCGAGCGGACGGCGACGGCCGCCCGCTGGGCCGGTACCCCCGGCTCCGAGGAGGAACTGCGCAACCGCCGGCCGGCCACGGACCGCGCCGCGGCCGAATTCCGCGCCCTGGCGGCCGATCCGGCCTCGGCCGACTCCCTCGGCGCAGTGACCCGGCGCCTGGCCGACCTGACCGGATACCGCGAGCGCACGGACGCCCGCACCGGCACCCCCGACGGCACGATCGGCTACTACACCGCGGTGATCGGCGAGATCATCCGGGTGTACCAGCAGGAGTTCAGCCACGCGGAGGACGCCGAGCTCACCGAGGCGAGCCGCCCCGTGGTCTCCATGCTCTCCGCCTCCGAGATGCTGGCGCGCGAGGACACCCTCCTGGCCCTGGCCGGCCCGTCCAGGGAGCTGAGCACCGCCGGCTTCGACCAGTTCACCGGCGCCGTCGGAGCCCACCGCTACCTGTACGAGGCCTGGGTCGTGCCGTACCTGCCCGACGGCGACCGGACGTTCTACGAGCGCATCACCGCCTCGCCCGACTGGCAGACGAAGACCCGCATCGAGAACGCGGTCATCTCCCAGCACAAGGACACCGAGAACGGCATCAAGCTGCCCGCCGACATCGGCGGCTGGCGGGCCGCGCACGACAACTTCTCCGTCCAGATGGCCACCCTCAACATCGACCGCGCCCGGGGCGTCCTCACCCGCAGCGCGGCCAAGGCGGACCAGCTCCAGACCGACGTCGCCTGGCTGATCGGCACGAGCGCCGCCACGCTGGCGCTGGTCGTGGCCGCCGTCGTCCTCATGACGCGGTCGGTGCTGCGCCGCCTGAACGGCCTTCACCGGCGCACCGTGGCCGTCGCCGAGCACACGCTGCCCGACGTGGTGGCCCGCCTCCACCGCGGCCAGAGCATCGACGAGGACGCCCTGCCCGCCGTCCGCGGGATCCGGGACGAGGTCGGGCGGATCAACGACGCCTTCGCCCGGGTCGTCGCGGTGTCCGTCGACGGCCACCGGCAGCTCGCGGCCGAACGCCACGGCTTCGGCATGTTCGCCGCCGGCATCGCCTCGCGCACCGGGAACCTGGTCAGCCGCCAGCTGAGCCTCACCGAGGACATCCAGGACGCCTTCGGCCACCACGAGGCGCTGCTCGCCCAGCTGATGCGCTCCGACCAGCTGACGGTCGGCATGCGCCGGCAGATCGAGAACCTGCTCATCCTCTCGGGCGGCGAGATCCCCGACCCGCACACCGAGCCCATGCGCATCGCCGACCTGCTGCGCGAGGCCGCCGCGGAGGTGGAGGACTTCCGCCGGATCGAGCGGCAGTCCCTGGACGAGGCCAGCGTGGAGCCGCAGGTCGTCAGCCAGATCAGCCACCTCCTCGCGGAGCTGCTGGACAACGCCACCCGCTTCTCCCCGCCGCGCTCGAAGGTGGTCATCCGGGCCGAACTGGTCGCGGACGGGCTGTCGGTCGAGGTCGAGGACCGCGGGCCGCGGGTGAGCGGCGAGCGCTACGAGGAGATGAACCAGCGCCTGCACACCGCCCCGCCGTACTCCGTCCTCGCCGAGAACGCGCACCGACTCGGCCTCTTCGTGGTCGGCCACCTCGCCGACCAGCTCGGGGCCACGGTCACGCTGCGCCGCTCGGTGTACGGAGGCACCTCGGCGGTGGTCATCCTGCCGGGCAGGCTGCTGGCGGACGCGGGGGAGCACGTACGGGAGCCCGAGCCGGCGCCGCCCGCGGTACGGGCACCCCTGCCCGCACCGCGCGCCGCGGATCCCGAGCCGGCGCCGGCACCCGAGCCGCAGCCGGACCCCGAGCCCGCCCGGGAGCCCGACCCCGCCCCGCCCGCCGCCACCGGCCTGCCCAGCCGCCGCGGGCCGGAGCCGGCCCCCGACGGCGAGCACCCGCCGGCCCTCCGCTCCGTACGCGAGACCAGGACCGAGACCAGGACCCAGACCCAGCCCCAGACCGAGGTCGGGACCGCCACCGCGCCCCTGGACGGCGGCGCCCGCCCCGGCCTGCCCCAGCGCGTCCCGCAGACGCACATGACCGAACGGCTCCGCGGACGGCGGACGCCGGAGCCCGGCCCCGGCCAGGACGACGCGACCCCGGAAGAGGTCGCCGACGCCTGGGCGGACTACGAACAGGGGACCCAGACAGTGGAAGAAGAGCTCCGACGGGATCAGCCATGACGACGAACAACGAAATGATCTACAGCGTCCTGGACAACAACCTGAGCAGGATCGCCGGCATCGAGGGAGCCGTGCTCCTGTCCAACGACGGGATCGGGCTCAGCTCCTACCTCCTCGACCGGGACACGGCGGAGCGCATGGCCGCCGCCGCGTCCGGGGTCGCGGCCACGATGAGGGCGATATCCCGGGAGGTCGACGGCGGCCGGGTCATCCGCCAGCTGGTCGAGACCGACGACCGGTACCTCTGCATCGTCGGGTGCGGGGAGGGCAGCACGCTCATCGTGGTGACCTCCCGCAAGGCCCGCCTCGGCGAGCTGGGCGGCGAGGCCGTACGGACCGCCCAGGCGCTCGGCGAATGGCTGGGCACCCCCGAGCGCGGCCAGTCGTCCGCCTCGTAATGCCCGACGACGAGCCGCAGCCGCAGCCGGGGCAGCCCGGGCAGCCGCCGCAGGAGTCCGAGGAGCCGGCGCAGCCGTCGCCGCCGCCCCGGCCCCGGTCCGCGCGCCGGACACGCCTGTACGCCCTCACCGACGGCCGTACCGCCGCACCGTGCACCGCCCTGACCATGGACACCACGATCACGGCGGCGGTCGACCCGGACGCCGACAGCGGCCTGCCCACCGAGTGGCGGGCCGTCCTCGCCCTGTGTCCGGCGCCGGACGGACGGGCGGTCGCCGAGCTCGCCGCGCGCATGCACATCCGGCTCACCCCGATGACGCTGCTCCTCGGCGAGCTCGCGGACCGCGGGCTGATCCACCACCGGCCGCCCCTGGAGGGCGCCGAGACCACCAATGTCCACCTGCTCAGGAGAATCAGGGACAACCTTGCCCGGATATGAGACCCCCGCCCCCCAGGCGGCCCCCGTCAAGATCCTCATCGCCGGGGGATTCGGAGTCGGCAAGACCACCCTGGTCGAGACGATCTCCGAGATCGAGCCGCTGCGCACGGAGGAGCGGCTCACGGCGGCGGGCGTGGGCGTCGACGACCTCGACGGGATCGAGTCCAAGGCCGTCACCACCGTGGCGATGGACTTCGGCCGCCTCACCCTCACCGACGCCGGGGTGGTGCTCTACCTGTTCGGCACGCCGGGCCAGGAGCGCTTCTGGTTCATGTGGGACGACCTGCTGAACGGGGCCCTGGGCGCGGTCGTGCTCGTCGACACCCGGCGGCTGGACCGCAGCTTCCCCGCCGTCGACTTCTTCGAGAGCCGCGGCCTGCCCTTCGTGATCGGTGCGAACTGCTTCCACGGCGTACAGCCGTACACGGCCGAGGAGATCGCGCAGGCCCTTCACCTGCGCGACCCGGACACCCCGGTCCTGATGCTCGACGCCCGCGAACGCGCCGACGTCCGCGACGTCCTGGTGTCCCTGCTGGACGTGCTGATCTCCTCGGCCGAGCCGGGCGAGGGCCCGCTGCGGACCGCTCGGACTGCTCGGGCCGCTCAGACCGCGATACGGTCCAGGGCCGGCAGGAACTGATCGTAGAAGGCCAGCTTCAGGGCCAGGGCGCGCTCCTCCGCCTCGCGGAAGCAGTCGGAGGAGTCCTCGCGTGCCAGGAGCTCGGTCACCCGCGTCGCCAGGCGGTCCGAGTGGCTGCCGGACAGCAGGGACACCGTGGCCAGGGAGTGCGTCTTGGCGTCGTGGACGAGGTGCGGGTGGTAGAAGCGGGAGCGGTTGCGGCCGCCCTCGTCGGTCAGCTGCGGGGCCATCCGCTCCCACAGCTTCTCGTACTCGACCGAGACCAGGACCTCGCCCCAGAACCGCAGGATCGTCAGCAGCCGCAGGTCCGCGTTGTCGTGGCCGCCCGCCTCCGCGATCAGGTCGAACGCCTCGCCGATGGCGCGCTTCGTCTCCGCCGTCGGTCTCGACGCCACCAGGGCCTCGCGGGTGACGCCCAGCCGGAACAGGTCCTGCACCATGTCCTCGCGGTGCGAAGGGGTGTGCCCGTGGCCGTCCGGGTACTCCTCGCGTAGGATGACCCGGGCGATGCGCAGCCCGGCCTCGTCGCGCAGCAGGTCGATGGCGAGATCGTAGGACGGGGTGAACGCGAGCGACACGAACCGCCGTTGGAGCAGCAGAGCGGCGAAGTCCTCGTCCGGGAGCTGTGCGACGTTCGCCAGTACCGGGTGCTCCTTGAAGCGCTCGATCAGCGAGTCCTCGAAATCGTCCAGTGCGTGCATGAGCCGTACCCGTGCCCTTCCGTCCGTTCCGATCATCTGCGGTTGTTGTCGAGCGACGCGCGCCAGTCGGGCAGGTCCACGTCGATACCGATGCTCCACAGTGTGTCGAACTCCTCCTGCACTTCGCGGCCCATCAGGGTGTGCGCTCCGTCCACCTCTATCTGGGTGGAGTCGACGGCGAGCTGGCCGTGCAGGAACGAACTGACGAGATAGCGCTCGTCGGCCTTGAACACGGCGATGGAGGGCAGGGAGTTGTAGACCTTCACCTGGAGCCGCGCGTGCGCCCCCGGCGCAAGGCGCCTGTGGATCCTGGCGAGTCCGGCGAGACAGCCCTCCACCCTGGCCTTGACGTCCTCCGCCAGGGCGGGGTCAAGTACGTCCTTGAGCGCCTCGTTGCGTAAGCCGGCCACCGGCGACGCCGGGTCCAGCAGCAGGATCCGCACCGGCACCTGCTGCGCCACGAGGGCCTTGACGAGGGCTTCCTCGAGGTGGCGCAGGTTCGGGATCCAGGTCTGCAGGACGGCCACCTCCTGGCCGGCGTCCTCCACGTACCCGATGAACTCCTCCTCGGGGAAACGTCGGTGCACCTTGACCACGCCGCCGTAGTGCTGCTCTTTGAGGCGCTGCGACATCGCGTCGATGTCGAGCTTGGACAGGTGCGCCTGCATGTGCGCGTCCATGTCCGTCACCTGCGCCTGGATACCGGAGCCCAGGAGCGCCACCTGCGCCTGCACGCTGCCGTCCAGGGCCTCGACGCGTTCCTGTACGTCGTCGAGTTTGCGCAGCCGGTCGATCTCCAGCAGCAGGAAGATCGTGACCGTGCTCAGGATCAGCAGGGTGACCTTCGGCAGCGCGCCGCCCGGCGCCAGAGCGTCGAGCCACCCGAAGAGGTCGGCGAGGAGCACCACCACACCCGATGCGGCCATCAGGGCCAGTGCGACCCGCTCCACCCGATAGCGAAACCCACCGCTCATTTACAGCTCAGCCCCCGTCCCAAAGGCTCTCCGGCCCCCTCGCCGGAGACGACGACCGTACACCTGGCAGTTGCGGCCGGCAGCGCTTCACGGCAACTTCAGATCAAGCTGTGACGCACGGCGCACGCGACCGCGTGGGCCCGGTTGCGGGCCTGGAGGCGTCCCATCAGATCGTAGATCACGTTCTTGACGGTGTGTTCGGAACAGGCGAGGGTCCGGGCGATCGCCGTGTTGCCGTGCCCCTCCGCCATCAGGGTGAGGACGGCGGTCTGGCGGGCCGTCAGCCGCGGGGCGTCCGCCGGGGCGGCGGCGAAGCCGCCGGCGGCGGTGGCGGCGCCGAGCAGACGGA
This sequence comes from Streptomyces sp. NPDC032472, assembly GCF_040636955.1. Lineage (NCBI taxonomy): Bacteria > Bacillati > Actinomycetota > Actinomycetes > Kitasatosporales > Streptomycetaceae > Streptomyces > Streptomyces sp. NPDC032472. Next base: position 67,405 of record NZ_JBEZVK010000007.1, on the reverse strand, counting down.
TCAGGACCGGGTACGGCATCATCCCGTCGCCGGCGGAGTACGGCGGGACCGGCGGATCGCCGACCGGCGCCCCTGCAGGCGCATCCGCGCGCGAGAGTTCGGCGACGGCGGTCACAGCAGCCCCACCCGGAGGGCGTAGGCGACCGCGTGGGCGCGGTTGCGCAGGCGGAAGCGCTGGGTGATGTCGTGCACGACGGTGGTCACGGTGCGCGGGGAGTAGCAGAGCTGCTTGGCGATCTCGTTGGTCTCGTGGCCGTCCGCGACCAGGCGCAGCACGCTGCGCTCGCGCTCGCTCAGGCCGCCGTGCGCCGCGGGTCCGGCCGCGCCCGCCCGGCCCGCCGCGCCGTCGTCGGTGCCGCCGCCCGCGCCGGCTCCGGCCGCGGAGCGCTCCAGCAGCCGGTCGAGCAGGTCCGGGGGCAGGGTGCAGTCGCCGCGCGAGGCGGCCAGGACGGCGCGGGCGAGGCCCGGGGCGTCCGCCTCGCGGCGGCGCAGCAGCCCGCGGGCGCCGGCGGCTATGGCGTGCAGGGCGGCATCGGGGGGCAACTCGCCCGCGACCAGGACGACACCGGGCCGGGCCGGGGTGTCGCGAACGGTGCCCAGCACGTCGAGCTCCGGACGGCCGACCCGGTCCACGGTCATGACCACGACGCGCGGTGCGCCGCCGGGGGCCGTCGGGCACAGCTCCGGGCAGGCGAACAGGGTGCTCTTGGTTCCGGCTTCCAGCACGGGGTCGGACGCGACGACGTCGACAGGGACGGGTTCTCCCACCAGGTCCTCCGTTGATCATCCGCCGGCCGGGGTGCCGGACGGCGGAAAGGGGCTCGCTGCACACAGGCTGCGGGCGCCCCGGCCGGTACGGCATCGGGCCGCGGCCCCCACATTTGTGAAGGTGCGGCGCCCTGCGCGCGGATCCTGTGAAGACGGGCCTGTCGACCGCCGGGTCGCCGCAGGCCCGCAGGCGGCCGGTCGGGTGCCCGGCGCCCTGCGTTCCCGCCTCCTTTGCACCGGTTTCCCGGCCGGACCGGGCGGGGGAGTGGGGGTGTGCGGGGGCGGTTCCGCGGAATATGGGGGAACGGCCCCCATGTGGGGGCCGCCCGCCCTCTGCGAGGTTTCTCCTCGTGACGGACACTGCCACCACCGCCGAAGACGACCGGGTCGGAGGCCTGGCCCCCTGCTGGTGGGCCCGGGCACTGAACCTGCGGGAGCGGCTCGCCGCCCCGGGGGCCCCGGCCCCCGCCCCGGCCGACGCACCCCACCCCCGGCCGGCGTCCTGGGACCCGGGGGACGCCGAGGGTTTCGCGGCCCGGCTGGCGGCCCTGGGCACGGGGCGGGACGCGGCGCACGCGCTCGCGGCGGAGGCGCCGGGCCGGCTGGCCGCGCGCAGCGCCAAGCCCGACTGGGCGCGGTACGTGGAGCAGGTGGTGGCCGCGACCCCCGAGAGCGGGGCGGGGACCGGTACCGGTACGGGGGCCGGTATCGGTACGGGGACGGCGGCCGGTATCGGTACGACGGGGACGGCGGCCGGTACCGGTGCGGGGGCGGCGGCCGGTATCGGTACGACGGGGACGGCGGCCGGTACCGGTGCGGGGGCGGCGGCCGGTACCGGTGCGGGGGCGCCGGACGGCGGCCCCGACACGGCGGCCGGGGCGGGGACCGGCACGGGGGCCGATACGGCGGTCGGCACGGGGGCGGGCGCGGCAGCGGGCGCGGGGGCGGCCGACGGGGCGGCGGTGTTCCTGCCCGCGCTGCGCCCGCTGGTCGGGCACGCCTGGGCCCAGGTCGCCGCGGGCGCCGCCCTGGAGGGGGCCGAACTGGCCGCCGTACAGGCCGGGTTCGAGGAGCGGCTCGGCGACCTGCTGGTGCGCCGGGCGGCCCGGACCCTGGTCAGCGAGCTCCACCGGGCCCGCAGCGCGGGCAGGCTGGCGGGCGCGACCCCGCGGCAGCGGTTCGCGGACTTCCTCGCCCTGCTGGGCACCCGGCAGGGGCTGGCGGAGCTCTTCACCCGCTACCCGGTGCTGGCCCGCATCCTCGGCCAGTGCTGCACGTACGCCGCCGAGGCCACGGCGGAGCTGCTGGAGCGCTTCGCCGCCGACCGCCCGCGGATCGTCGCCGGCCTGCTGGACGGGGCCGACCCGGGGCCGCTCGTCCGGGTGGACCTGGCCCGCGGGGACGCCCACCAGCACGGCCGCTCCGTCGCCCTGCTGCACTTCGCCGGCGGCGCGACCGTCGTGTACAAGCCCCGCCCGCTGGACCAGCACGCCCTGCTCGACCGGGCGGTGGGCTGGGCCAACGCCAAGGTGGCGGGGCTGGGCCTGCGCACCCCGAAGTCGGTGCGGGCGGACGGGTACGGCTGGCTGGAGTTCATCGAGCACCGCTGGTGCGCGACGCCCACCGAGTTCGACCGGTTCTACCGGCGCCAGGGCGCGCTGCTCGCCCTGCTCTACGCGCTGGACGGCGTGGACATGCACTACGAGAACGTCATCGCCGGCGGCGACCAGCCGGTCCTGGTGGACGCCGAGACCCTGCTGCACTCCGGCCTGCCGACGGCCGTGACCTGCGGGGCCGACCCGGCGGCCGACGCCCTGGCCGCCTCGGTGTACCGCACCTGCCTGCTGCCGAGCCTGCTGATCGGCGAGAACGGCGCCATGGACGTCTCCGCGCTCGGCGGCGGGGACGGCGGTGCCTACCCCAGCGACGGTCTGCGCTGGGAGGCCGCCGGGACGGACACGATGCGGCTGCTGCGCGGCCGGGTGGCGAGCCCCGCCGGCCAGAACCGGCCCGGCCCGCACGGCCGTTCCGACGCCGGCCACGCCGTGCACCGCGAGGCGCTGCTGGAGGGGTTCCGCGCCGGGTACGACGCGATCGCCGCGCACCGGGGCGAACTCCTCGGCGAGGGAGGGCTGCTGGCCCGCTGTGCCACCAGCCCCGGACGGCTGATCGCCCGCTCCACCCGCCTGTACACCACCCTGCTGGACGAGTCCACGCACCCGGGCGTGCTGCGCGACGCGCTGGCCCGGGACGCGGTGTTCGCCGTGCTGTGGACGGAGTCCGCGCACGATCCCGCCCGACAGCGGCTGATCGAGGACGAGACCGCCGACCTGTGGGCCGGGGACGTGCCGCTCTTCTTCCACCACCCCGCGCACACCGCCGTACGGACCTCCCGCGGCGCCCTCCTCGACGAGGTGCTGCCCGCGCCGAGCCTGCGCACCGCCCGCGACAAGATCGCCGTCATGGGGGAGGTGGACCGCCACGACCAGGAGTGGATCATCTCGGCCACGCTCGCCGTCGCGGGCGCCAACCTCAGCGTCCCAGGCCCACGTTCGGCGCTGGCCGGGCAGCCCGCCCCGGCCTTCGTCCCCGAGCCGTCGCGGCTGCTCGCCGCCGCCTGCGGCATCGCCGACGAGATCGCCGGCCGGGCCGTCCACGGCGCCGGGCGCGTCAACTGGCTCGGCCTGGAGCAGGTCGCCGACGAGCACTGGGCCGTTCTGCCGATGGGCGGCGGGCTCGCCCAGGGCTACTGCGGGGTGGCCCTGTTCCTGGCCCAGCTCGGCGCCCTCACCGGGGCCGAGCGGTACACCGCGCTGGCCCGGCAGGCCGTGCGGCCGCTGCCCGCGCTGGTCTCCACCCTGGCCGCGGACCCCGGTCTCGGGGCCGCGGTCGGGCCGGGCGCCCTGCACGGACTCGGCGGCATCGTCTACGCGCTGGCCCGGCTGGCACCGCTGCTCGGGGACGGCGCGGGCGACTGCCTGCCCGCCGCCCTCGCCGCGCTGGAACGCGCCGCCGACAGCGCCGGCTCCGAGGTGCCCGACGGCCTGGCCGACGGTCTGGCCGACGGCCTCGCCGGCGCCCTGGCCGCCGCCGTCGCGGTGCAGCGTACGTACGGGGACGCCGACGCGGCCGGCCCCGCCCGGCGGCTCGCCGACCGGCTGCTGGTCCGCGCCGAGAAGCGGCTCGCCGAGCACGGCGCCGTCCCCGTCGCCGGGGCGACCGGCTTCGCCCACGGCGACGCCGGCATCGGCTGGGCCCTGCTGCGGTACGCCGCCGCCCCGGCGGAGACCGGGCAGCGGGCCCCGGGAGCCCTCCCGGGCGCCGCCGCCACCGCCACCGCCGCGGCCGTCCCGGTCGACGTGTACGCCCGTACAGGCGCGGCCCTGCTGCGCCCGGCCTTCGAGGCGGCCCTGCGGGGCCCCGCCGACCTCGGCTGGTACACCGGGCTCGCCGGCACCGCGCTGGCCGCGGCCGACGCCCTGGGCACCGCCGGCCTGCCCGTCCCGGCGGCCGAACTGGACCGGTGCGCAGCCCTGGCGGGCGCCCCGTCGGAATGCCCCGACCTGAGCCTGCGCCACGGGGCGCTCGGCCCGCTGGAACTGCTGGGCGTCCTCGCCCGGCGGGGCCACACCGGCGCCGCCGCCGCGCTCGGCCACCGCGCGGGGGAGGTGCTCGGCCGGCTGGAGGACCACGGCCGGCGCTGCGGCACCCCCGACCACGTCCCGTCCCCCGGGTTCCTGACCGGGCTGTCCGGGATCGGGTACGGCCTGCTGCGGCTCGGCTTCCCGGAGTCCGTACCGTCCGTCCTGCTGCTGGAAACCGCTGCCCCTTCGGCCCCCGGCCGAGGCCGTACCGCCTCTTGACCCGAACCGCACCGACCACGTACCACCGCACCCGCACCCGCACCGCACCCGCATTGCATCCGAACGCACCGCACGGCACCGGCCACCACTTCCCGAAGGCATCGAGAAAGGTACTCACCACCATGCAGAAGCCCCAGGTCACCGCCGAGTCCGTGGCCGCCGGCGAGGAGTTCGCCGCCGAGGCGCCCGCCGCCGAGGAGCGGGTCGAGGACCCGGCCGGCGGGATCACCCTGTCGGGGCGGAACAAGGCGTGCGCCCGGGCCCGTGCACTGGCCGGCGTGGTCCTCACGAGCGGGATCGTGATCACGCTCAGCACGATCGACACGAGCGTCTCGGCGCCCAACGTCACCTGGTAGTGACCGATTGTCGACGATCGGTGTTCGAAACGGCCAACTTTCGCCGCTCGACAGGACGTTCGCATGAACTAGATTGCGCTCATGCGTCCCCGTGCACGGTACATCGTCGGTCGTGACTCCCAACTGCGGGAGATCCAGCAGGCCCTGACCGAGGCGCGCGAAGGACGCGGCGGTGTCGTCTTCCTGGTCGGCGAGGCGGGGATCGGAAAGTCCCGGCTCGCCGCCGAAGCCGTCGGCACCGCCTTCGGCATGGGCGTGCGCACCCTGCGGGGCCGGAGCAGCACCACCGGCCCCACCGTCCCTTTCCGGCCACTCACCGAAGCGCTCATGCCGCTGTTCCGCGGCGGACCGCCGCTGGACGACCTGCCGCTGGGCCCGTACCGCCCGGCCCTGGGCCGGATCATCCCGGACTGGAGCAACGAGGCGCAGAACGACAGCAGTTCCATGGTCATCCTGGGCGAGGCCGTGCTGCGGCTGCTCATCGCCACGGGCAAGGAGCACGGCCGGCTCCTGGTGCTGGAGGACCTGCACGACGCCGACCCCGAGACCCTCGCGGTCGTCGAGTACCTCGTGGACAACCTGGAGTACACCAACATCGTGCTCCTCGCCACGATCCGCACGGAGCCCTGCGACGCGCTCGACATGGCCGACTCGGCCCGTCGGCGCGGCGTGGGGACCGTACTGGAGCTCGCCCCGCTCACCCGGTCCGAGGTCCGCGCCGTCATCGCCGCCCAGCTCGACACCGAGCCCGACCTGGTCCCGCAGGCCGCCCTCGACCGGCTCTGGGACGACAGCGCCGGCAGCCCCTTCCTCGTCGAGGAGCTGCTCCAGGGCATGATCGGCAGCGGGGCCCTGGTCCGCGGCGACGACGGCTGGCGCGTCGTCGGCGACCTGCGCAGCGACGTCTCGACCGCCCTCGCCCGCGGCATCCTGCGCCGCATCGACCGGCTCGGCCCGCAGGGGCTGACCCTGCTCTCCGCCGCCGCCGTCATCGGCCGGCGCTTCCCGCTCACGGTGCTCCAGCGGATGACCGGCATCGACGACCGCGCCCTGCTCAGCCACCTGCACGCGGGCGTCGCCGCCCAGCTCGTCGTACCCGACGAACCGGCCCCCGACTGGTACGCCTTCCGCCACTCGCTCACCGCCGAGGCCCTCCTCACCCAGCTGACCCCCGCCAACCGGGCCGCGATGGCGGGGCGGGCCGCCGACGCCGTCGAGGCCCTCCACCCCGACCTGGACGGCGACTGGTGCCCGCTGGTCGCCCGGCTGCGCGCACAGTCCGGCGACGACGCCGAGGCCGGCCGCCTGTACACCGGCGCCGGGCGGCGCGCCCTCGCGGCCGGTGCGATCGGCTCGGCGGTCACCCTGCTCGGGCGCGCCGAACGGCTGCTGTCCGCCCCGCAGAACGCCGCCGCCCGCACCGACGCCCTTGAGGCACTGCTGCCCGCCCTCGCCGAAGCCGGCGACTTCGCCCAGGCCTTCGGCTTCGCCGAGAACCTGCACACCCTCGGCGGCAGCGACCTGAGCGCCTCCCGGCTGGCCGCCCTGCACACCCGCCTCGCCAAGGTCGCCCACACCGCCGGCCGCTGGGAGGACGGCAACAGACAGATAGCCCAGGCCAGAGCCCTGCTCGCGGGCCATCCCGACGACCGCGCCACCGCCTCGGTCGACGTCACCGCCGCCTACCTCGCCCTCGACACCCCCGGCCCGGACCGCACCCAACTGGCCGAGAAACTCGCCCACTCCGCCCTCCAGGCCGCCCAGCGCCACAACCTCGCCACCGTTGCCTGCCAGGCGTGGGAACTCCTCGCCACCCTCACCCGCGAACGGGACTTCGACGAGGCCACCGCCCTGCTCGAATCGGCCCTGCACACCGCCGAGCAGCACCGGCTGCCGCTGCAGCGCATGTACGCCCTCACCCGCATCGGCGGCAACCACTGGCTCACCGAGGGCGAGACGGCCCCCCTGTTCGCCGCGCGGGCCGAGGCCCAGCGGCTCGGCTCGGCCACCATCGTCCACACCGTCGACGGCATCATGATCCTCGACGCCGTCCTGCGCTCCCGCTTCACCGAGGCGCAGCAGGCCGCCGAGGAGTGCCTGGCCGTCGTCCAGCGCCTGCGCCTGGCCCCGGCCACCCGCTACGTCCTGATGGCGCAGGCCGCGCTCGCCGCCCACCGCGGCGACCGCCCCGCCATGGACCGCGCCCTCGCCGCCTTCGCCGACTGGGACGGGGCCGGCTCCCAGGAGGAGCCGCTGACCCGCGGCCTGGCCCGCGCGTTCTGCGCGCTGATGGAGGAGGACCGGCAGGCCGCCGTACGGGAACTGCACGCCGTTGCCGAGCTGGAGAACACCAACCCCAGCACCTACTACCTCAGCGGCCGCTACGGGATCGGCCTGCTCCTCGACGTCCTGGCGGGCACGGCCGGCCGGCCCGCGTACGAGGAGATCGCCGCCACCTCGCCCGGCCGGATGCGCTGGAACCGGCAGTTCGTGCACCTGGCCGGCGCCGTCCTGCTCGGCCGCGAGGGCCGCCCCGAGGAGGCCGCCGCCGCCGTCGCCGAGGCCGCCCGCACCGCCGAGCCGTACCCCACCGCCCTCCACCTGGGCCTGCGCCTGGTAGCCGAGGCGGCGTACGCGGACGGCTGGGGCGAGCCCGTGGCCTGGCTGCGCCGCGCCGAACAGCACTTCCACCAGGGCGGCGTGGCCGCCGTCGCCGGAGCCTGCCGGGCGGAGCTGCGCCGCATGGGCGCCCCGGTCCACCAGCGCCGCACCGGCTCCGGCCGCATCCCGGAGGTGCTGCGCGCCCAGGGGGTCACGGTCCGCGAGTACGAGGTCTTCCAGCTCCTTGCGGACCGGCTCGGCAACAAGGACATCGCGGACCGGCTCTACATCTCCCCGCGCACGGTGGAGAAGCACATCGCCGCCCTGACCACCAAGACGGGCCGACCCAACCGCGCCGGCCTGTGCGAACTCTCCGCCTCCCTGTCCGTCCGGGCCGTCTGACTCCGAGGCCTCCTGACCGAGGCAGCCTGTCCGTCCGGGCCGCCGGGGAAGGACCGGCAGCACCGGCCGCCGGTCCTTCTGCGCGTTTGTCCCTATGGGCGGACGGGCTGCGGCGGCAGGCTGATGGCCGCAGACGAACGAACGGGGCGAGTGCGGGAGGACCGAAGCGATGAGCGACACCGACGAGAGCCGCTACCGGGTCGTGCACAACGAGGAGGAGCAGTACTCCATCTGGCGCGCGGACCGCGAACTGCCGGCCGGCTGGCACGCCGAGGGCACGGCGGGCACCCGCCAGGAGTGCCTGGACCACATCGGACGGGTGTGGACGGACATGCGGCCGCTGAGCCTGCGCCGGCAGCAGGCCGAAGCGGGTGCAGGCACCGGCACCTGAACGGGGGACACGGACGCCGACCGGCGTGGCTGAGGCGCGGGGGAACCGAGCCCCGCCGGCCGGCAGGAGGGGAGCGCCGGTCGGGCCGACACCCCGGCCCGACCGGCGCAGCCAGGGGACGAGCAGGAACCGCTCACCCCGTTCGCCCGTCATCCCCACGGGGCTGCCGCAGACTCAGGCGCCCCTTTCGCTCTTCACCACCGAGGTCCGAGGAGATCCATGGTCGACACCGTCAACTCACTGGCCGCCCGTGTCCACGAACTGCTGGTGGCGTTCTTGACCCAAGGCTCCGCCGCGGTGGGCACCGCGGGCCTCCAGGACGTCGTCGCGCGCGCCGGGGCGCTCGGCCCCGACGGCACGTGGCTCGCCGCCGCGGGCCATGCGAGCCTCGCCGGCATGGCCCTCGCACGCGGACAGGCGGACCAGGTGGTCTTCCACCTCGACGCCGCGGTGGCAGCCGGCTTCAACGACTGCGTGGCGCTGCACAGCGCCCCCATACGCCCGCTGCACGACGATCCCCGCTTCCGGGCCCTGTACCAGCGGATGCGCATCACCCAGGCCGACCTCGACGAGTTCTTCTGGCTGCACCGGGAAATGCAGATCATGGCGAGTGAGGCCCAGACGGCGAGCGTCGACAACATCGGCCGCCTCGACACCGGGGTGTCACCGCTCCCGCAGGCCCCCATGCCGACCCGCGAACCGAACACCCCCGGTGTCCTGATCACCCGCATCGATCTGGCGGCGACCCAGACCGCCCTCCAACAGGTCGCCCTGAAAGCGGAGTTCCACCGCAGCGCCGGCAATACCAGCCTCAGCCTCATCGACGACTCGTGGGACTACCCCCGCGCCACGCGCGACGCCTGGTACGCCGACGAGTTGGATTCCCGGCGTCGGCAGGCCGCCGAGGCCCGGGCGTTCGTCGAACGGCCCGGCGCCGACACCACCCTCATCCCCTGCCCGCCGCTGGGCTCGATCGCCTACCCGGGCTGAGGAGGGCCGCCGGACCGGCGCGGTGGCCGGTGCGGCTCCTCATGGCGGCGTGGGCGGCTCGGCAGATACTCAGGACGCGGTCAGCCAGTCTTCTTCAAGACCGTCGAGAACGAACCCGTTCTCGAAGCGCACCCTGTATCTGATCCGACCCCCGACTCCGGCGGCGTACGCTCCATGCCCGATGACCTGCTGACGGAGCTGATCGGCCAGGCCGGCCGCCAAGCCCGTGAGCGCGGCCTCGCGGACTTGCTGCTCGAAGATCGCGGCCTGCTCCTGGGCGAAGCCGCCGGCTCCCTTTGCCGCGCCCGTGACGATGCCCTCCAGACCCTCGGCCAGGAAGAGCGGACCGGGGAAGCCGATCCTGGCCGCTGCGTCGTCGGAGGTGAGCTGCACATCCCTGGTCAGCTTCACCTTCGCGCCGGTCTCGTACGGCATGGGTGTCCCCCCTCGTTCAACCTTGCCCGTGACCATGTCAAGCGTAGTCGCTGCCCACCGCCTCTGCAGAGGTCCTCGGAGCAGTCACCCGACTGCCCGGCAGGGTGGACAGGTGGTCCCGCAGGGTGCGGTGCGGGGTCCAGCCTTGGGAGCGGGACCGGGTGAGGTCCAGGACCACCGGGTGCGCCAGCTGGTCCACCGCATAGCGGCTCAGGGCCGGCTCGCCGCCCCCGGACAGCCGCTCCGCCGCCCGGGCCGCCACCCACGCCGCCCCGAGCGGCAGATGGCGGATCCGGGCCCGGATGCCATGGGCCCGCAGGACCCACCGCACGGCGGCGTCCCGCCCGTACGGCTCCGCATCGGCCACGTTGTACGCCCCCGGCTCCCACCCGGCCGCGGCCAGCGCGGCCCCGGCCAGGTTCTCCACCGCCGTCAGGCTCAGCGGCACGTCCGGGCCCGGCAGGAGCAGCGTCCCCGCCCGCACCCGGGACAGGATCCGCGGCAGCAGCGTGGTGTCGCCCGGCCCGTACACGGCCCGCGGCCGCAGTACCACCGCCCCGGCGGCCAGGGCGAGGGCCTCGCCCGCCGCCTTGCTGCGGCCGTACGCGTTCAGGTGCCCGGCCCGGGGATGGTCCTCGCGGACCAGGCTGCGGTCCCGCCGCGGGTCGTACACGCTCGCGCTGCTCACCCACACCACCGGCCGACCCCCCGCGGCCTCCAACAGCCGCTCGGTGCCCGCCACGTTGACCGCGTACATCTCCGCCTCGCCCGGCGAACCGGGCGCCGGATCACCGACCGCCGCCGCACAGTGCACCACCACGTCCGCCCCGGCGAGGTCCGGCAGGGCGCGGGCGGCGTCCCAGTGGCGGTGCTCCCCGACGGGCCCGGGCCGGCGCCCCACGCAGACCACGTCCGCGCCGGCCGCCGCCGCGGCCCGCGCCACGTGCCCGCCGCAGAAGCCGGAGGCTCCCGTCACCGCGATCCGGGTCATGACGCGGCCCGTACGGTCAGGACCCGCCAGCCGGGCAGCGCCGCCCGCCGGTCCACCCGGGCGCGGACGACCCGCGGCCGGTACGGGGCCAGCGCCGCCAGTACGTCGGCCAGCTGGGCCCGGGCCAGCCGCGCGCCGGGACACGCGTGCGGGCCGGCGCCGAACACCAGATGCGCGTCGGCGGGCGCGACCGGGTCGAGCGCGTCGGGGTCCCGCCGGTGCGCCCGGGCGGCATGCCGGGCGACCAGCAGCAGCCGGTCGCCGGCCCGGACCGGGCAGCCACCGACCCGCCCGTCGGCGGCGGCCACCCGCGGCAGCACCGGCGAGGCCGCGGTGACCCGCAGCAACTCGTCGACCAGCCGCGGCAGCATTCCCGGATCCGCGGCCTGCGCCCACAACCCGGCATCGGCACACCATGCCACGGCCCGCGGCACCGCGGCCACGCTGGTGTTGACGGCAGCCACCGCCACCATGGCGGCCAGGGCCCCGTCCCACCCCGGCCCCTCGACCGCCGGCGCGACCGCGCCCCGGCTCCGGCCCGCGACCGGGCAGGCGCCGGCGTCGGAGGGCCCGACTGCGGCGGGGGACAGCAACGCCCGCAGCGCGGGGGCCGATGCGGTGGCCCTGGCGGCGGCGCCCGGGCGGGGTGGGCCCGGGAGGTGGGTGCGGATCGAGGCCGAGGCGGCCTCGGCGCAGGCGCGGGCCACCTCCACCGGGTCGGCGGGGGAGTCCAGCAGGGCGCAGACCACCGTCCCGGACAGCTCCCGGGCCAGGGCCGCCAGGTCCACCTCGCCTCCGTGCGCGAGCGGAGCCAGCCGGCGTTCCAGCAACGGCCGCCACAGCGCGCGCAGTTCCTCCACCCCGGCCGCGCCCAGCCCCGCGGCGAGGCCGCGCCGGCCGGCCCGGTGGCCGTTGCCCTCCTGGTCGAACAGGACCCCGCCGCCCGGGGCGCCCGCCCCGGCCAGGGCCTCGCGCGCCGCGCCGCCGGTGGTGCCGGTCGCCGTACGGTCCAGCGGCAGGCGGGTCAGCGCCTCGCGGTAGGCGCCCGCGTCGTGGACCAGCACCACCCGACCCAGCCGGCGCACCCCGCGCCCGCGCGTGGCGGCGAGCAGCGCGAACAGCACCGGGTGGCTGCGGAGGTACACCCGCCGATCACGGCGCCGCGCCGCGGCCGCCCCGGCCCCGGCCGCCCTCATCGCCGGCCCCGCAGCCGCGCGGCCGCCAGGGCCGACGCCGCCGCCCGGTCCGGTTTGCGCGAGCGCCCCGCCAGCGGGACCTCCGCGAACAGGACGGCGTCGGGCCGCGCCGAGCCCATCCGCCGCAAGGGGCCGGCCAGGGCGGCGCGCAGCTGCGCCGCCGCCGCCCCGGGGCGCGGCTGGACCACGGCCACGAGGCGTTCATCGCCCGAGGCCCCGTCGGCCCCGTCGGCCCCGCCGGCGCCCCCGTCCGCCGGGACCCCGACCAGCACGGCCAGCTCCACGCCCGGCACGTGCAGCGCGGGCTCGTACAGGCCCGGGTAGATGTTCTCCGCCCGGCGCAGCACCATGTCCTTCGTCCTTCCCTCCAGCACGATGCGGCCGCAGCCGTCCAGCCGTGCGCGGTCTCCCGTGCGCACCCACGGCTCGGGCTCCTCGCCCAGGTAGCGGTGCCGGGCCGCCGGCCCCGCGAGCAGCAGCTGCCCGTCCTCGTCCACCTTGGCGGTCACGCCCGGCAGCGGCGCCCCGACGAGGTCGCCGCCGCGGCCCCCGTCGTCGTACGCCGCCTTCTCGGCCGCCTCGACGGCCGCCGCCGGGAACAGCTCGGTCAGCGCGTACACGCCCCACGCCTGCCCGGCACCCGCCTCCCGTACGCGGCCCAGCAGCTCGGCGGAGACCGGCGCCGAGCCGGTCCACACCCGCCCGTGGAAGCGGGCGCCGACGCGCAGCGCGTCCCGCAGCTGCGGCGGGGTCAGATAGGTGTCCGCGGGCCGCAGCCGGTCCAGCTGCCGGGCCAGGACGCGCGGGGAGCGGGCCGGCAGGGCGACCGGCGCGCCGCGCGTGAGGGCGGGCACCAGCACGAAGAAGGTCCCGCCGAGCACGGGCGCCGCCGCCCCGGCAGCCCCGGCGGTCGGCTCCCCTGCGCCCGTGAACAGCGCGTGCACCGTGTCCATCCCGGCGGCCAGGCTCGCCCGGGTGTGCACCACCGCCCGCGGCCTCGACGTGGTCCCCGAGGTGAACACGATCACCGCATCCGCGTCGGCGTCGGGGTCCGGACCCGCCCCCGGCCCGGGTACGCCGGCCCGCCGCGCCCCGAGGTCCAGCGCGGGCGCGCACCCCGGCAGCCGCGGCCCGACGGTGGCCACCGGCCCGCCCAGCCCGGCCAGGTCGGGCAGTTCGAGCCGGGCCCGGCGGGCCAGCGGCCGGGCCCACCCCGCGACCGCCTGGGCGGCCGCGTCGGCCAGCACCAGCGAGGGCCGGGCCAGCGCCAGCCGGGCGCGCAGCACGTCGGGCCCGGCGCCGGGGTCGAGGACGGCCCCGCGCAGCCCGAGCCGCCACAGGGCGAGCAGCACGGCCAGGGCCCGCGGCCCGGGCCGTACGGCGACGCCGACGGTGTCGCCGGGCCGCAGCCCCCGCGCGTGCAGGGCCGCGGCGAACGCATCGGCCAGGTCGGCGAGTTCGCCGCGCCGCATCCGCACCCGCGGCGCGCCGCTGCGGCCCGAGGTCAGTACGGCGGGCCGCTCGGGGCGGACGGTGCGCACGGCGTGGTCGAGTCGGTCGAGCATCAGCGGGGGTCCGTTCCGTGGCGGCCGCTGCCCTGGTCGAGGTACCAGCGGGCGGTGCCGGCGATCCCGTACGCACGCAGCCGGCGGGTGGAGTTCTCCACGACCATGCCGCGGCAGCGGCTGATCCGGTCGGTGTGGCGGCGTACGGCGTTGAGGAAGAGCCGGTCGGTGGGCGAGGGCCGCCGCGGCATGCCGCCGACGGCCAGGTACAGCTCGGCGGTGATCGCCATGTTGTTCCCGGCGTGCATGCGGTACGGGGCGCGGAAGCCGTGGCGGCGGGCGTGCTGCGGCCGCAGCCGCCCGAACAGTGCGGCGAGGGCGACGAGCACGGCGAAGCCGGCCCGCCCGAGCGGCCCGTGCTCGTCGCGCCGGGCGGTGACGCGCCCGCACGCCAGCCCGGGGCGGGCCGTCAGCGCCGCGCGGGCCGCGCCGGTCCAGCCGGGCCGGGGCAGGCAGTCGGCGTCGGTCCGGGCGAGCAGGGTGGCGCCGCGGCCGATGGCGTACCGGAAGCCGGTGTCCACGGCGGAGCCGACGCCCTTCTCCGGCTCCTCGACGACGTGCACCGGGAACGGCGCTGACGCCGCGAACTCCCTTGCCGCGCGCGCCGTTCCGTCGGTGGAGGCGTTGTCGACGACCAGCAGTGTGAAGTCCCGGTCCCGCTGCGCGGCGAGCGCCCGCAGCGTCTGCGCGAGCCGGGCCTCCTCCTGGTGGGCGGGCACCACCACCCACAGCGCATGCCCCGTACCCCGGGCCGGCCCGGACCCGCTCACGACTTCTCCCAGACCATCGTCATGACGCTGATCCCGCCACCGAGCCCCACACACAACACCCGCTCGCCGGGGGCAAGTTCCTCAAACACCCGGTCGAGCTGCACGCCGATGCTCGCGCTCGCGACGTTGCCGAGCTCGGGCACGGTGACCACGAGCTTCCCGGCCGGCACCCCGGTCAGCTCCGCGAACCGCTCCAGGTACGGCACCGTCACCTGGTGCACCAGCACGCGGGCGAACCCGTCCCAGTCCAGGCCGGTGCGGTGCAGGGTCCGGTCGATGACGGCGGTGCCCATCTTCTCGAACACGCCGCGCAGTTCGTGCCCGTCACCGCGGAAGTAGGTGTACGCGTCCCCGCGCGGGTGGCGCGAGCCGCCGCCCGGGATCCCGCCGACCTCCCAGTGCTCGGAGTGCGTCTCGGTGTCCACGTCCAGGATCCCGCCGCGCTCCACCGCCTCCACCACCACGGCCGCGCCGGCGTCGCCGAAGGTGTACCCGGCGAAGCCGCTGCGCAGCTCGGCCGGGCCCGCCGGCTCGTACTGCACGGCCCGGCTGGGGGTCTCCCCGGTGACGACCAGGGCCCGCCGGGCCCGCCCGGCCAGGATCATCGCCCGGGCGAGGTCGATGCCGTTGACGAAGCTGTTGCAGGCGTTGGTGACGTCGAGGGCGTGGGCCCGCGTACCGAGCTCGGCCTGCACGATGTGGGCGGTGGCCGGCTCGACCATGTCGCGGGACGCGGACGCGAACAGCAGCAGGTCGACGTCCGGGGCGGTGAGCCCGGCGGCCGCGAGGGCCCGGCGGGCCGCGGCGGAGGCGAGGGTGGACGCGTAGACCCCGTCGGGGGCGACGCGGCGGGAGCGGATGCCGGTGGCCTGGGCCAGCAGCCTCGGGGGCAGCGCGAGTCCGCTGCGCCGGGACACCTCCTGCTGGAGCGCCTCCGAGGAGACGGCCTCTTCCGGCAGCACACTGCCGACGGCGGTTATCCCGGCCCGGGGCGCGGGCCCGCGCGCGGACTCGGACGGCGACTGAAGAAACATGCCCCCACCCTGGCAACCGACCGCCGCCCGAACCTGAGTACACGTGCTCAACCAGCCACCCCCGAGGCCCCAGCCCCTCTGAGTACCAGTCCCGCTTCCGAAGCCGCGGGCGGCAAAGTCCCCCCGCCCCAGCCTTCGAAGCCAGGGGTCGGAACAACCAGCCTCGCCGGCGTTTGAGGTGCGGGGCGTGGGGCGGCGCCCGAAGACACCCGGCTGGGGCGCGAGCCAGGCCCTGTTGCGCGGGGAGCGGTTGCCCGTACCGTTCCACCAGCGGAGCGGCCGGCAGGCTGCTCCCCGTTCCCCCCCCGTGTCCCCCATGCGCAGCGTTGGGAGGTCATTCCGGCAGATGCGCGGAGCGTGCGGGAGGGCTTGCGTTCGCCCGCTGTACCGCGAGGCGTCACGGTTTGATCCCCGGCCGGTACCCCGGACGCGCTGTCCTTGGGGCGCCCCTCGACACCCCCCTCACCCGCAGAGGTCGTCATCCATGGCTGAACTCAACCGCCGCCGGTTCCTGCAGATAGCCGGCGGCAGCGCCGCCGCGGCGATGCTGAACGAGAGCATCGCGCGGGCGGCCGCCATTCCCGCGCAGGTCACCACCGGCACGATCCAGGACGTCGAGCACATCGTCGTCCTGATGCAGGAGAACCGGTCCTTCGACCAGTACTTCGGCACGATGAAGGGCGTCCGCGGCTTCGGTGACCCGCGCCCGGTGCTCCAGGACAACGGGAAGTCCGTCTTCTACCAGTCCAACGGGACGAAGGACATCCTCCCCTTCAACCCACAGGTCAGCGACCTCGGGATGCAGTTCGTCGAGGGCCTGAACCACGACTGGGCCGGCGGCCACCAGGCCTACAACAACGGCAAGTACGACAAGTGGGTCCCGGCCAAGACGGCCACGACGATGGCGTACATGACGCGGAACGACATCCCGTTCCACTACGCGCTCGCCGACGCCTTCACGGTCTGCGACGCCTACCACTGCTCCTTCATCGGCGCGACCGACCCCAACCGCTACTACATGTGGACGGGTCACACCGGCAACGACGGCACCGGCGGCGGCCCCGTCCTCGGCAACCAGGAGGCCGGCTACGGCTGGAAGACCTACCCCGAGCGCCTGGAGGCGGCCGGGATCTCCTGGAAGATCTACCAGGACATCGGCGACGGCCTGAACGCGGCGGGCTCCTGGGGCTGGATCGGCGACGCCTTCCGCGGCAACTACGGCGACAACTCCCTGCTGTACTTCAACAGCTACCGGGGCGCCCAGCCGGGCGACCCGCTGTACGAGAAGGCCCGTACGGGCACCAACGCCAAGGCGGGCGAGGGCTACTTCGACCGCCTGCGCGCCGACGTCGTGAACGGCACCCTGCCGCAGGTCTCCTGGATCGCCGCGCCCGAGGCGTTCAGCGAGCACCCGAACTGGCCCGTCAACTTCGGCGCCTGGTACATCTCGCAGGTCCTCGACGCGCTGACCGCGAACCCGGCGGTGTGGGCGAAGACGGCGTTCTTCATCACCTACGACGAGAACGACGGCTTCTTCGACCACGTCGTGCCCCCGTACCCGCCGGCGTCCTCGGCCTGGGGCCTGTCCACGGCGGACGTCACGCGCGACCTCTACCCCGGCGGCGGCGGTTACACGGCCGGCCCCTACGGCCTCGGCCCGCGCGTGCCCATGATCGTGGTCTCGCCGTGGAGCAAGGGCGGCTACGTCTGCTCCGAGACCTTCGACCACACCTCGGTGATCCGGTTCATGGAGAAGCGGTTCGGGGTGCAGGAGCCCAACATCTCGCCGTGGCGCCGCGCGGTCTGCGGCGACCTGACCTCGGCCTTCGACTTCACCCAGGCCGACGCCACCCCCGCGTCCCTGCCGTCCACGGCCGGCTACCTCCCGCCGGACCACAACGCGCACCCCTCCTACCACCCGGTCCCGCCGGCGACGGGCACCCTGCCCAAGCAGGAGGCCGGCTCCAAGCCGACCCGCGCGCTGGGCTACGCCCCGTACGTGGACGGCAAGGCCACCGTCTCCACGGGCAAGTTCACCCTGACCTTCTCCTCCGGCCCGACCCTGGGCGCCCACTTCCACAGCACCTCGGGCAACCGTACGGACGGCCCGTGGCCCTACACGGTCGAGGCGGGCAAGATCCTCTCGGACACCTGGTCGACCAGCAGCTCCACCGGCAACCGGATCGACCTGACGGTCTGGGGCCCGAACGGGTTCCTGCGCACCTGGAGGGGCCCGGCGAAGAAGGCCGGCCCCGAGGTCACGGCCCGCCACGACGCCGCCACCGGCAACCTGCTGCTGACCCTGGTCAACTCCGGTACGGCCGCGGTCAACCTGACGGTGACCAATGCCTACGGGGGCGCGGCCCAGACCCTCCGCGTCGCCGCGGGCGCCACCGCCTCGCACACGGTGGACCTGCGTGCCTCGTCCCGCTGGTACGACGTGAAGGTCGTCTCGGACCTCGACACCACCTTCCTGCGCCGCTTCGCCGGCCACGTCGAGACGGGCGCCCCGAGCCTCTCGGACCCGGCCCTCAGGACCGTCTGACCCGGTCCTCGGCCCCTCTCAGCAGCCGCCGCTCCAGGACCGGCAGGTCCCCGGGGCGGTGGCTGCGGGCGTGCGCCAGCAGTAGGTTCCGCGCGGTGTCCGGGACCCGGCGGCGCTTGGGGTGGCGGCCGGTGAAGTGCTCGCCGGCGAAGAACCGTACGGCCCCTTCCAGTCCGGCGCGGTCGGTCTCCCGGACCGCCCAGGCGAGGTCCGCCGTGGGGGCGTCCGCGAGCAGCCGCAGCGGGGCGGCCTCGGCCAGCACCGAGGCGGCGTCGTCCGGCTCCCGCCGTGGCGCGCCGAGCCAGCCGAACACCGCGGCGAGCGGTACGGCGGGACGGTGCCCGTCCGCGGCCCCACTGCCGGCCAGGGCCTCGGCGTACTCCCGCAGGCCCGCGGGCGCCGCCCGCACCCACCGGGCCCGGTGCCGGGCCGGTATCCCGTCCGGTGCGTCGGGACCGAGCAGGTGCGCGAGCGGCTCGGCGCGGGCCGGGACCAGGGAGCGGACGACCTGCCCGCTCGCCTCGTACAGCGTCACCGCGCCGTCGTGGCCGAGGCACATGCACTCGAAGGCCCCGTGGGACCCTCCGGCTCCGCCGGCCGGTTCCGGCCACGCGGCGAGCACGTCGGCGATGTCCGCAGGGTCGAGGACCTCGTACGCTGCGGGGTGGTACGGGCGCCCCGCCCCGGCCCCCCACGCCCCGCGGACGCTGACCCGCACGGTGCGGGATATCGGCTTCATGACGCGATGGTAGGTCCGGCTCCTCGCCGAGACCCTGGCGTCCTGCGGCGGGGCCATCGGCGGGCAGCTGCGGGTGGTGGCGGACGTCGGGGACACCGAGTACGCCGTGGCGTGACGTCGGGCGGTGTGGGGGCGGGTGGGGTGGGCAGAACGTACGGCGTCGGCCTCCGGTGGCATCGCCGTACCGCAGAGGCCGACGCCGGACCCAACTCCGCCACCCGTCACCGAGGGAGACCGCATGGCCATCGCCCACCGCAGGATCGGCACCGGACCCGTCCGCGCCATCGTGCTGCACGACTGGTTCGGGACCTCCGCCAACTGGGGCTCCGTGCTGGACTACCTGGACCCGCAGGGGTTCTCGTACGCCTTCCTCGACTACCGCGGCTACGGCGACCGCCGGGACGTCGAAGGCCGCTACACCCTTCCCGAGATCGCCGACGACGTCCTCGCCCTCGCCGACGAGCTCGGCTGGGACACCTTCTCCCTCCTCGGCCACTCCATGGGAGGCAAGGCCGTCCAGCAGGTCCTGGTCCGCGCCCCCGAGCGGGTCGAGAAGCTGATCGGCATCAATCCGGTGCCGGCCGGCCCGTACGAGATGGACGACGCCACCCACGCCCTCTTCCACGGCGCGGCCGGCAGCCCGGAGAACCGGCGCATCATCCTCGACCTCGTCACCGGTCACCGTGCGAGCGGCCACTGGCTGAACCGCATGGTCGCGCACTCCCTCGCCGTCTCCCGCCCCGAGGCCTTCGCCGCGTACCTGGAGAGCTGGCAGCCGCTGGACCTGTCCGCCGCGGTCAAGGGCAACACCGTCCCGGTGCTGGTCCTCGTCGGGGAGCACGACCTCGCGCTCACCCCCGATGTGATGCGCGCCACCTGGCAGGTCTCGTACCCGAACTGCCGGGTCCACCCCCTGCCCGGCGCCGGCCACTACCCGCCGCACGAGACGCCAATTGCCTTCGTCACAGCGGTCGAGAACTTCCTGCGCAGCTGACCGGCCGCGCCGCGCCGCCCCCATTGCCGCCCCGAAACGCCCGTAGGGGCACGAGGAAGACCTCGTGCCCCTACGGGCCAAAAGGGTGAGTGACGGGACTCGAACCCGCGGCCACCTGGACCACAACCAGGTGCTCTACCAACTGAGCTACACCCACCACGAAGGGCGGCGGACCACCCGTTCGATGTGCATGCACAGCATAGCCGATCAGCGGGGTGGTCCTGCGCCGCGCCGTCTCACGCGGTGAGGGCGACGGCCCCCTGCCCGGTGCACCCGGCGGCGTGCGCGACGGCGGCCGCCGCGAGCGCCTTGACGATCGGGTGCGGGCGCGTCCCGTCGCCGTACAGCTCCGGCTGGAACAGCGTGGCCAGGAAGAACGGGTGGCCCGGCAGCTCCGCGACCCGGACCTGCCCGTCCTCGTCGTGCCCGGTCAGCCGCAGCCCGTGCGCGGCGAGCGTCGGCAGGTGCCGCGGGTCGGGCCCGTAGTTGCAGTGGTAGCGCTCCATGCTCCGCTCGGCCCCGAGCACGGACTCGGCCAGCGTGCCCGGCTCCAGCCGTACGACGCCCTCGTGCCCGACGAGCGAGCAGGCGAGCGGCGCGATCAGCATGTCCTCGCCGTCGGGGTCGTTCTCGGCGTGCGCGACCCCGGTCAGCCCGCACACCGAGCGGGCGTACTCCAGCAGGGTGTGCTGGAACCCGCCGCAGGTCCCGAGGAACGGGATGCCCTCCTCGCGGGCCACGCGGATCGCGGCCAGCGCCCCGGCCTCGCTGGCGTACGGGCTGCCCGGCAGCACCCACACGGCGTCGAAGCGGGCCAGCGCCCCGGAGGCCGCCTCGGCCTCGGCGTCGGCCGTGGGGATCCAGTACGCGTCGAGGACGAGCCCGTCGCGGGAGGCCAGGGCGTCGAAGAGCAGCGGGATCCGGACGTGGGACGTCACGTGCGGGGAGCGGTCGCCGACGAGGGCGATCCGGGCGACGGGGGAGGTGGCGGGGGAGGTGGCGGGGGAGGTCGGCGTGGGCTCTGTGGTGTTCGCGGTCTTCATGTGGATCATCCTCGAGGTGCGCCCGCCTTCAGCGCCAACGATTGTTCCTGCACCCCCGATAAGCAAAGCTGATGACCATGGATCCGCACCTCCTGCGCACCTTCGTCACCGTCGCCAGGCTGTCCTCCTTCTCCGCCGCCGCCCGCGAGCTCGGCTACACCCAGTCCGCTGTCTCCCAGCACATCGCCGCCCTGGAGGGCGACCTGCGCACCGAGCTGCTCACCCGGCGCCCCGTGGAGCCCACCCCCGCTGGGGCACGGCTGCTGGAGCACGCCGGGCCGCTGCTGCTGCGGCTCGACGCGGCCCGCGCCGACGTGCTGCGGCTGGCCGCCGCGCCGCCCGGGCGGGTCACCCTCGCCGCCTCCCCGCTCGCCGTCGGGCCCCGGCTGCTCGCGGCGCTGCCCGCCACCGGGGTCGAGCTGCGGGTGCTGCCGCGCTCGGAGGTGCCGGCCGCCCTCGCCACCGGCGGCTGCGACCTCGGGCTCGTCGACGGCCTCGCCGCCCGCAGCGACCCGCTCCGGCTGCCCGACGTGGCCCCGCTCACCGTCACCGGCATCGGCGAGGAGGAGCTGGCCGTGCTGCTCCCGGCCGGGCACCCCTTCGCCGGGCGGCCCTCCGTCCGACTGGACGACCTCGCCGACGCGCGCTGGCTCGACGCCCCGCACGCCGGCCTCACCCCCGCCGCCGTCCGCACCACCCCCGCCCTGCGCTACGGGGGCACCGACCTGCACGCCCTGTGCGCCCTCGCCGCCGCCGGACACGGCCTGGCCCTGCTGCCGCGCCGGGTCGCCGAGGCCGCCGGCGCGGGGACGGCCGTACCGCTGGCGGACCCGCGACTGGTGCACCGTACGGAACTGCTCAGCCCCGGCGCCCCGACCGGCGCGGCCGCCGCCCTCGCCGCCCGCCTGGCCTCGGCGTCCACCCCGTAGCGGACCCGCCTCCCCCACACGGGGGAGCGCCGGTGACCACCACGGACCGACGATCCGCAGCGCCCCGCCGCGCAGGCTGGTCCCATGACCGAGACAACGATGCGCCCGGTGCCCCGCTGGGCCGAGCGGGCCGCCCGCGCCATCCCGCTGCTGATGCTGCCGGTGTGCCTGTGGCGGCTGCCGTTCGCCTTCCACTTCCCGATGGGGCTGCGGGACGACGGGCCTTTCCCCGACTCCCTCTGGCTCTCCGTGCCGTACATCTTCGGGCTCAGCATCCTGTCGGAGCTCGCCGCGCTGTCCTGCTTCGCCCTGGTGCGCGGCTGGGGCGAGGTGGTGCCGCAGCGGGTCCCGCTGATCGGCGGCCGCCCCGTCCGCCCGGCGGTGGTCCTCGTCCCGGCGGTCCTCGCCTCGCTGGGGGCGCTGGCCCTGCTCGCCGACTGGGTCCTCGGCACCTTCGGCCTGGCGGGCGTGCCCGCACCGCACTTCGCGAACGGATGGTGGGCGCTGCTGGCCGCCGTGACCAGCGGCCTGTTCGTCCTGTGGGGCCCGCTGCTGGCGGCCCTGACCTGGCAGTACTACGCGCGGCGCTGCCGCACCTGAATCCCGGCGGGCTCGGCCGGGGGCCGCCCGGGCCGAATCCCCTCGCGCCCGGCGGTCCGCGGCGGGAGGATCACCGCATGGACCTCGCGCCCGAACCCTTCACCGCCGCCGACTACGCCGCCCGGATGGACGCCGCCCTGCACGCCGCGGCCGAGGCCGGACTCGACGGGGTGCTCGTCGCCCCCGGGCCCGACCTCGCCCACCTCACCGGATACCGGCCGCCCGCCGAGACCGAGCGGCTGACCCTGCTCGTGCTCGCCGCCGACCGCGACCCCGTCCTCGTCGTGCCCGCGCTCGAAGCCCCCGACGCCGCCGCGGCCCCGGGAGCGGCCGTCCTGGGCCTGCGCGACTGGGTCGACGGGAAGAACCCGTACCGGATCGCCGCAGAGCGCCTCCCGGCCGGCGGGCGTTTCGCGGTCAGCGACAACACCTGGGCCCTGCACCTGCTCGGTCTGCAGCGGGAGTTGCCGGGGACCTCGTACACCCCGCTGACCGACGCCCTGCCCATGCTGCGCGCCGTCAAGGACCGCCGCGAGCTGGAGCGCCTCGCGGCGGCCGGCGCGGCCGCCGACGCCGCGTACGCCAGGATCCTCGAGGTGCCCTTCGCCGGCCGGCGCGAGCACGAGGTCGCCGCCGACCTGGCCGCGCTGCTGCGCGAACACGGCCACTCCCAGGTCGACTTCACCGTCGTCGGCTCCGGGCCCAACGGCGCCAACCCGCACCACGAGGCCGGCGACCGGGTCATCGCCCGCGGCGACATGGTCGTCCTCGACTTCGGCGGCCTCAAGCACGGCTACGGCTCGGACATCTCCCGCACCGTGCACGTGGGCGAGCCCACCGCCGAGGAGCAGCGCGTCCACGACATCGTCCGCGAGGCCCAGCGGGCGGCCTCGGCCGCCGTCCGCCCCGGGATCGCCTGCCAGGACGTGGACCGGGCGGCCCGCGCGGTGATCACCGAGTTCGGGTACGGCGACCGGTTCATCCACCGCACCGGCCACGGCATCGGCGTCACCACCCACGAGCCGCCGTACATGGTCGAGGGCGAAGAGCAGCCCCTGGTGCCCGGGATGTGCTTCTCCGTGGAGCCGGGCATCTACCTGCCCGGCCGCTTCGGCGTGCGCATCGAGGACATCGTCACCGTGACCGAGGACGGCGGCCGCAGCCTCAACGCCGCCCCGCGCGAGCTGGCGGTCGTCGAGTAGCGCACCGCCCCCGGAACCCGGCCCCCATCCGCCGGGCGGCCCCTACGGCGCCAGCAGCACCGGCGTCCGCGCCGGGACGTGGAGCCGGCCGTCCGGGCCCGGGTGGTCCACCGGCTCCCAGGCGGCCAGCACCCGTACGCCGTTGCGGCCCAGCGCGATGGTCGCCGGCTCGTCGGAGAGGTTCAGCACCACCCGTACCTCGCCCCGCCGGAAGGTCAGCCAGCGCCGCTCCTCGTCGTACGCCACGCGCACCGAGGCCAGGTCCGGATCGCGCAGGTCCGGGTGGCCGCGCCGGAGCCGGACCAGGGTCCGGTACCAGGCCAGCAGACGGGCGTGCGGGTCGCGCTCGGGCTCGGTCCAGTCCAGGCAGGACCGGTCCCGGGTGGCCGGGTCCTGCGGGTCCGGGACGTCCTCGGCCTTCCAGCCGTGCGCGGCGAACTCCCGCCGCCGGCCCGTGCGCACGGCCTCTGCGAGCCCCGGGTCCGGGTGGTCGGTGAAGTACTGCCACGGCGTGCCGGCCCCCCACTCCTCGCCCATGAACAGCATCGGCACGAACGGCCCGGTCAGCACCACGGCCGCCGCGCAGGCCAGCAGCCCCGGGGCGAGGGAGGCGGAGAGCCGGTCCCCGAGCGCCCGGTTGCCGATCTGGTCGTGGGTCTGGCCGTAGCCGACGAACCGGTGGGCGGGCGTGCGGGGCCGGTCCACGGGCCGGCCGTGGGTGCGGCCCCGGAAGGAGGACCAGGTCCCGTCGTGGAAGAAGGCCCGCGTCAGGGTCTTGGCCAGGGCGGTGAGCGGTGCCTCGGCGAAGTCGGCGTAGTAGGCCTGGGACTCGCCGGTCAGGGCCGCGTGCAGGGCGTGGTGGAAGTCGTCGTTCCACTGGGCGTGCAGGCCCTGCCCGCCGGCGGCCCGCGGGGTCGTCGTCCGCGGATCACACCGGTCGGACTCGGCGATCAGGAACAGCGGGCGGCCGGTCTCGGCGGCGAGCGCGTCCACCGCCGCCGACAGCTCCTCGAGGAACGTCAGCGCGCGCTCGTCGGCCAGCGCGTGCACCGCATCGAGGCGGAGCCCGTCGATCCGGTAGTCGCGCAGCCAGGCGAGGGCGCTGCCGATCAGGTACGCGCGCACCTCGTCCGAGCCGGGGGCGTCCAGGTTGACCGCCGCACCCCACGGGGTGTGGCGGGTGTCGGTGAAGTACGGGCCGAAGGCCGGGAGGTGGTTGCCCCAGGGGCCGAGGTGGTTGTGGACCACGTCCAGCACCACCCCCAGCCCCGCTGCGTGCGCGGCGTCCACGAACCGGGCGAGCCCGGCCGGGCCCCCGTACGGCTCGTGCACCGCCCACGGCGCGATGCCGTCGTACCCCCAGCCGTGCCGGCCGGGGAACGGGCAGACCGGCATCAGCTCGACGTGCGTGACGCCGAGCGAGACCAGGTGCGGCAGGCGGGCGGCGGCCGCGTCGAAGGTGCCCTCCCGGGTGAAGGTCCCGACGTGCAGCTCGTACAGGACCGCATCCTGCAGCCGGACCCCGGGCGAGGGCGCCGACCCGCCCTGCGCCAGCGACTCCACGTCCACCACCGCCGACAGGCCGGCCGGACCGTCCGGGAGCCGCCGGCCGCGCGGATCGGGCCGCACGGCCGGCTCGTCGCCCAGCCGGAACCCGTAGCGGTCCCCGTCGCCGGCCGGGGCCTCGACGACCCACCAGCCGTCGCGGTCCGGATCGCGCGCCATCTCGTACGCGGCGTCGCCGAGCCGCAGCGCGACCCGGTCCGTCAGCGGTGCCCACACCTCGAACTGCACGGGCGGTCCCCTCGTCAGCAGTGCCACCGGAACGTATGCCTCGTCATATGCAATGCCATGCCATGCCATGCCATGCCCTGCCGCCATGCCAGGCCATGCCTCCATGCCAAGCCAAGCCAAGCCATGCCATGCCATGCGCCTCGCCATGCGCCGAGGCAACCATCGTCGGGCCATCATCGCGGGACGGCCGGGACAGTTCTGGACACTACGGCCCTGACGGGCCGACAATCACCCTGTGACGTCGAGTTTCAATTTCTCCGCCTACCCGGTCCCCCGTCTCTCCGACGCGGAGCGGGACTGGGCCCTGGGCCAGCTCCGCGAGGGTGCTGCCATGGGCAAGATGTCCCACGACACCTTCGTGCGCCGGATGGAACTCGCCCTTGCCGCCCGCCGTGCCGACGAACTCGCGGTCCTCACCGCCGACCTCGTCGAGCCGGAACCCGAAGGGCGCTGGACCGGCCGCCTGTTCGGATGGGTGGGCCGGATGTCCGCCGTGTCCGCGGGCATCCGGCGCGCCTGGAACGCGGAGCGGCTCCCGAAGCTGCTGCTGCCGCACCCGGACGGACCGGCCCTGCGGATCGGCCGCGACCCGGGCAACGTCCTTCGCCTGACGGACGAGACGGTCTCGCGGGTCCATGCCGAGCTCGCCATGCGGGAGGGCAGGTGGATCCTGACCGACCTCGGCTCCTCCAACGGCACCACCGTCAACGGCCGCCGGGTCACCGGCTCGATCGTGGTCCGCGCCGGCGACCAGGTCGGCTTCGGCCGCATGGCCTTCCGCCTGTCGGCGGACTAGGGGCCTGTCCGGCGGGTCAGCTGCAGCGGTCCTCCTTCGCCGCCGCGGCTCCGTCGCGGTAGCCCTGCTGCCAGCTCGGGCTCTGCTTGTTGAAGTTCGCCGGAGGGTCGGCGTCACAGTCGTCCGTGATCGCCTCGTACGCCGTGGTGTAGCCCTTGGTGTACCGCCAGTCCTTGTTCGGCGCCTTCGGTGTGGAGCCGCAGAGCACGGTGCCCTCCTCCTTGGTCGAGACACCGTAGTTCCTGGGCGGCAGCTTCCCGGAGAAGATGGTCCCCTGGTCCGACACCGGTCCGCCGCCGCCCCCGCGCTTGATACCGATGATCGAGTACGTGCTCTTGGCGGTGAACTCGCTTCCCTTGATGGCGTAGACGGGCTTGCCGGGCTTCGAGTTGGCCTTGTCGACGACCATCACGCAGTGGGCGTCGGCAGGCAGCGCGGCGGAAGCGGGACCGTCCAGCGCGTGCGCTGCCGGACCCGCGCCCAGGGCGACCAGACCGACGAAAGCGGGGGTGACGAACCGTGCCAGCCGATGCCGAATGCTCCGTTGCATTGCCCTTCTCCTCGCGTCCTCGCGTCCTCGCCTCTTTGCGTCCTCGCGTCTTCGCGCAAGCGCCCCACTAGATACAGAAGTCCGTCTTTGCAGCCGCCATCCCGTCGCGGTAGCCCTGCTGGAAGTCACCGCGCTGCTTGTTCAGGTTCTTGGGAGGGTCGGCGTCGCAGTCCTGCGCGACGTCGTTGTACGCCCTGTTGTAGGCCTTGTTGTACTGCCAGCTCTTGTTCGGCGCGTTCGGCGTGTGACCGCAGAGCACGGTGCCCTCTTCCTTGGTCGAGACGCCGTAGTCCCCGGGCCCCAGCTTGTTGATGCTGAAGGTCCCCTGCGGTGACACCTTGCCGCCGGCGCCGCCGTGCTTGATGCCGATGATCGAGTACGAGCTTCCGGCGGTGAATTCGCTCGCCTTGATGGCGTACCGGAAGTACCCGGGCTTCGAGTTGCCCTTGTCGAGGACCAGCTTGCAGGTGGCGTCGGCAGGCACGGCTGCAGGAGCACGACTGCCGGCCGCCTGTGCGGCCGGGCCGGCCCCCAGCGCGAGGAGACCGACAAGAGCGGGAGTGGCGAACCGAGCAAGCCGGGGCCGAATGATCCGTTGCATTGCTTCTCTCCTCCGGGTGCATTTCCGCCACGACCGACGTACACCTCACCCCGGGAACCCCCGCCTCATCCCACTATTCCACCGGGCCCCGGGGCCCGCATGTCCGCACCCGCCTCCCGGCGGAGGGGGCGGGTGGGGCTCGGGTGATGATGGGCGCATGGATCACACGTCTGTTGTGCGGCCGGTGCGGCCCGGGGATCTGCCGCGGCTCGTTGAGCTCATGCATGAGCACGTTGCGTACGAGAAGTCCGCGCCCCGGCCGGCGGACCTGGGGGCGCGGCTCGGGCCGCAGTTGTTCGCCGAGGGGGCGCGGCTGTGGGTGCTGCTGGCCGAGGGGCCGGACGGGGTCGTCGTCGGGTACGCCGCCTGCTCGGCCGAGTTCGCGTTCTGGGACGCCCGCCACTACCTCCACATGGACTGCCTCTACCTCGCCGAGGGCGCCCGCGGCCACGGACTCGGCGCCGCCCTGGTGGACGGTGTGGCCGCGCTCGCCCGGGAGCTCGGCATGGAGCAGGTCCAGTGGCAGACCCCCGACTGGAACGAGGGCGCGATCCGGTTCTACGACCGGATCGGAGCCCGTGGTCTGCCCAAGCGGCGGTATTCGCTGGACGTGCCGCCTGTGCCGCCCGTGCCCGCTCCTGCTACGGGCTGAGCGGCCCGCCCGCGAGCAGCCGCTCGTACGCGGCCAGGACCGTACGGGACTGGTGCTCGACCTGGGTGGCCACCGGCACCCATCTGGCCTGGAACCGGGCCGCGAACTCCGTGCACCAGCCCGTGACGAGGCGGTCCAGGCCCGGTGCGGCCGGATGCTCCTGGCCGCGCAGTACGCGCAGCAGCATGGCGGCGGCGCGCAGCGACAGCCGTCGCCCGAAGGCGTCGATGCTGGCGATGCGGGCCGCGGTCGCGTCGGCGGGGGCTCGGGGGCCCGTCCACTCGGCGGTGATCTGCGGGATCAGGCCGAGCGTCCAGTCGACGGCGCGCAGCAGCGGCGCGTCCGCGGGCCCGGCGGACGCCACCGCGCCGGCCGCCTCCCGCCGTACGGCCGCCACGAGTGCGGCGTCCGCGGCCAGGCGCCCGGCCAGGAGGCGCAGCGCGCCCCGCGGGTCCGGATGCGGAGCGGGGTCGTCCACCAGGTCCGAGGCCCACATGGGGACTTCGACGATGGCGGTGGTGCCGGCGTAGTGGTGGGTCCGGCACCAGGTGCTGAGCCGGGTGTCCTCCGGGTGGAAGGCCCCCGGGGCGGCCGAGCCCGCCGCCGCCTCCTGGTCCGGCATCACGAAGATGCCCGGGCCGGGGGACGGCCAGCCGGCCGCGTCCGAGGCCCCGGTCTCCACGGGGATGCGCAGCTCGGCGGCCGACTTGGCGAACGGCTCGGCGAGGCCCGGTATGTCCCGGGTGAGCTGTACCCAGGACCCGCCGAGGTCGGTGCCGTGCAGGGAGACCTGGAGCACCGGGCGCAGTTCGTCGATGAGGGCGGTCAGGGCGAGGGTCTCGGGCGGCAGCCGGTCCGGGGGCAGTAAAGACGGCGCCCACTCGGGCTGTTCGGGGCCGGGGGGCCGGTAGAAGTTGCGGTGGTAGTCGAGCAGCGAGTACGGGCGCGGGGTGCAGTGCAGGGCCGCCCCGTCGGGATCGGCGCACAGCAGGAAGTGCCAGCCGCAGCCGGCGCGGGGCGCTCCGCCCTGCACGATGCGGCGGGCCAGGGCCAGCGCGGTGGCGCCGCCGACGGGCTCGTTGGCGTGGGCTCCGGCGACGACGAGCACACCGCGGCCCGGCGGTTCGGCTCCGCCGGGGTCGACGGAGAGCAGCCAGAGCGGCTCCCCGGCCCGGGAGCTGCCGGCGCGGCGGAGCCGGGCCAGGTGCGGGTGCTCGTCCGCCAGCGCGCGGGCGGCCAGCGCGAGTTCGCGCGGTGTGGGGTAGCGCATGTCTCGGAGGAGGGTCACGTCTGATGCAATGCCCGCCGTGCACGCCCCCTACTGCTCTGCGCGCCCCGCACTTGCCGAAATTGCCTGGCGGGCGGGGTGGTTGTGGCCAAAGGCGTTACTGCGGGTGCCGGTTCTGGTTCCGGGGCGGGTGGGGGTGGGGGTGGGGGTGGGGGTGCGGGTGCCCGCCGCCGTTGGCCCGTGCCGAGTCCGCTGCGCGGAGCTGGTCCCCTCCCCGCCCCTTCCCGAAACCGAGACTCCGCCCCGGACCCCGTTCGCCTCAAGCGCCGGCGGGGCTGGAGGGGCGGGACTCCGCCCCGGACGGCGTTCGCCTCAAGCGCCGTCCGGTGCGGTCAAGCGCCGCGCGGGCTGGATTCGCGGGTCAGGACGGTCACCGGCCATGTCGACAGCAGGTCCGACAGGCGGGCCTCGCCCTCGTAGTGGGTCGGGGTTCGGGTGGGGAGGAGCGGGGTCCAGCGGCCCGGGGGGAGGGGGAGGGTGGTTTCGCGCCAGCCGCCTGCTCGGGTCAGGCGTAGGGAGAGGCGGGTGGCCGCGGCTACCAGGCCGGCCGGGCGGGCGAAGGCCAGGCAGTGGTCGGCCGCCGGGCCACGGGCCGTCAGGGCCGCGTAGCCGCGGAACAGGTGGGGCCGGTCCCGGCGCAGTCGCAGCAGGGTCGCCGTCAGGGCGAGCTTCTCCTGCGGCAGACCGGCGGGGGCCGCCCCCGCGTCGAGGCGGGCCAGGTCCTCCTGCGGGAAGCGGGCCGGGCGGCGGTTGTCCGGGTCCACCAGGGCCCGGTACTCCGTCTCCGCGCCCTGGTACACCTCCGGGACCCCCGGCATGGCCAGGTGCAGCAGCGCCATCCCCAGGAGGTTCGCCCGGGCCGCCTGCGCCAGCTCGGCCGGCAGTTCCCCCGGGGGCGGGACGTATGCCGCGACCGCGGCCTCGTACTCCGCGTCCTGCTCCGTCCAGCTGGTCCGCAGCGCCGCCTCCCGGACCGCCTTGAGCAGGGCCTGCCCGATGCGGTCGGCCCGGTCCGGCACCTCCCCGAGTCCGAACGCCGTCTGGCGTGCCACCCAAACGAGTTGCGCGTCCGGCCCCGCCGCCCCCGTGGTCCCGTCCATCAGCCCCGGCGCCTGCGACAGCGCCGCGATGCGGGCCCGGACGTCCGCGCTGCGCTTGGTGTCGTGCGTGGTGAGGACGGTGCCCGTGGCCGGCCAGTCGCGTTCGAGGGCCGCGCAGTACGCATGGAAGGCGTCCGGGGCCACCGCCGGATGCCCGGGGTCCCCGCCCACCTCCGTGGCCGACAGCAGCGGCGCGTACCGGTAGAAGGCCCTGTCCTCCAGCGCCTTCGCGCGCAGCGCCGCCGAGGTCTGCGCGAAGCGCGCCGCGAAGGCCGGATCCCCGAGCACCAGGTCCCGTACGCCCGCCACCGCCTCCGCGCCGGCCCGCCGGGCCGCCTCCGCCAGGGCCTGCGGGTCCGGCCCGCCGTCGCCGGGGTACGGCCGGTACACCGGATAGGCGATCAGCAGCTCCCGGACCGCCGGGGCGAGCCGCGGGCCGGCCGCCCGCTCCAGCCGGCCCAGCTCGGCGGCCAGGTCGCCGGTCAGCACCTCCTCGGCGCAGGCCCGCGCCGTGCGCCGCCAGCCGTCCGGCAGGCCGGTGGACTCCCGGTAGCGGCGGGCCAGCTCGGCGGCGCCCTCCGGGTCGGTGAACACCCCGTCCACCTGCCGCAGCGCGTCGTACCCGGTGGTCCCCGCCACCGGCCAGCCCGCCGGCAGCCGCTCCTGCCGGGCCAGGATCTTCTCCACCACCACCCAGCAGCCGTCCCCCACGGCCGCCCGCAGCCGCCGCAGGTACCCCTCGGGGTCCGCGAGCCCGTCGACGTGGTCGATGCGAAGCCCGGCGGCCACCCCGTCCCGCACCAGCTCCAGCACCTTCGCGTGGGTGGCCGCGAACACCTCGGGGTCCTCCACCCGGACCCCGATCAGCTGTGCGATCGTGAAGAAGCGCCGGTAGTTGAGCTCGGTGCGGGCCTGCCGCCAGCAGGCCGGCCGGTACCACTGCGCGGCCAGCAGCTCCGGCAGGGGCAGACCCGCCGTGCCCGCGCGCACCGGGAACTCCCACCCGTCGAGGTGCAGGACGTCCCCGTCGACCGTGCACGCCGCCGGGTCCAGCGGCTCGGTGAGCACAGGCAGCAGCAGCCGGCCGTCGCCCGCCTCCCAGTCGATGTCGAACCAGCGTGCGCACGGCGAGTGCGGGCCCTCCCGCAGTACCTCCCACAGCGGCCGGTTCAGCCGCAGCGGGGACGGCACCGCCATGTGGTTCGGCACGATGTCCAGCACCAGCCCGAGCCCGCGGGCCCGGGCGGCGGCGGCCAGCGAGCGCAGCCCGGCCTCGCCGCCCAGCTCGGCCCGCACCCGGGTGTGGTCGGTGACGTCGTACCCGTGGGCGGAGCCGGGCACCGCCTCCAGCACGGGCGACAGGTGCAGGTGCGACACGCCGAGCCGGGCCAGGTGCGCGACGGCCCGCTCGGCCGCGGCGAACGGGAACTCCGGGCCCAGCTGGAGGCGGTACGTCGAGGTGGGAGCGGATGCGGGAGTGGGGGTCGGTGGTGTGTTCGGTGTCCCGGGAGTGACAGCCGTCGGAACACCGGATTCCGTTGTGAAGTGTGTATGACGCCGGCTCATGAGAACGTACGTACCCACCTTGCCCGATTCCGTGCCATGACCCAATGCATCCGGGTGACTGCACTGCGTTAGCGTTGATCGAGTGGTTGGAACCGTCAGCACCTTCAGCACCTATCGACACGTCATCGCCCTGACCGGGCCCCTACTCCCGCTCTACTCGTTCCTCGCCCGCCTGCCCGTCGCGATGTCCCAGTTCGGGAGCGTGCTGCTGGTGGCCGAGACCAGCGGCTCGCTCGCCACCGCGGGCATCGTCGGCGGCACCCTGTCCGCCGGACAGGTGCTCTGCGGGCCGGTGCTGGGCCGCCTCGCCGACCGGCGCGGGCAGCGGCCCGTGGTCCTGGCCGCCGCCGCGGTCAACGCCGTCGCCACCGCGGCCCTCGTCGCCGCCGCCCTCGGCGGCCTGCCGACCGCGCTGCTCGCCGCGGTCGGGGCCGTCACCGGCGCCTCCGTCCCGCTGATCGGGCCCCTCGCGCGGACCCGGTCTGTGGCCCTGGCCCACCGCGCCGGGGCCGGCGAGGGCGTGGTCGGCGCCGTCCACTCGCTCGAAGGCACCCTCGACGAGGTCTCCTTCGTCTTCGGCCCCGCCCTCGTCGGCCTCGCCGCGCTCGTCGCGCACCCCGCGCTCGCGCTCGGCCTGGCCGCCGCCCTCGTCGCCGTCTTCGGCTCCGCCTTCGCCCTGCACCCGACGGCCGCCGTGACGGCGGGCAGCGGGGCGGGGGCCGCTGGGCCGGACGTCACAGGAGCGGGCGCCGCAGGGCCGGACGCACCGGTGGCGCAGGCCGCCCCGGTGGCGCGGGCCGCCGCCCGAGGGGGCCGGGGCCCGCGCGTCCGGCACCCGCGCGTCGTGTACGCCGTCCGGGGGTCCCTCTTCCTCCAGGGCGCCATGTTCGGTGCATGCCAGGCCGGAATCGCCGCCCTCACCGCTCGTTTGGGCGTACCCGGCCAGGCGGGCATCGTCTACGCCGCCATGGGCGTCGTCAGCGCCGCCGTGGGCTTCGCGCTCGGGGCGCTGCCCGCCCGGATCGGGCTGCGGCTGCGCTGGCGGGCCGCCACCGCCGCCGCGCTCGTGCTCTCCGTACCCCTGCTGCTCACGCACACCCTGGCCCCGCTGTACGCGGTCGTCACCGTGCTCGGCGCCGCCTACGCGCCCCACCTGATCACCGCGTTCGCCCTCACCGAGCGGGCCGTGGCACCGGCCCGCCTCGCCGAGGCCATGGCCTTCGCCGCCAGCTCGCTCGTCGCCGGCCAGGCCGCCGCGCTCGCCGCCTCCGGGCGGCTCGCCGAGGCGTACGGGGCCGCCGGGGCCTTCGCGGTCGCCGTCGGGGCGGCCGCATCGGCCCTGCTCCTGGCGCTGGTGACGCGGGTCCCGGCCGCCCGTACGCAGACCAGGGCGCCCGCGCCGGCGACCGCGCCCACGCCCGCGGCGGCCCCGGCGCCCCGGGTCTTCATCCCGAAGCAGCAGACCGCCTCGCCCGACACCCGCTACGCCGGGCGCTGAAGCACCACCAGCGACCGCCCCGTCAGCGCCACCCGGTCCCCGGCCGCGAACTGCGGCCCGGTGCCGGGTGGCAGCACCTCCGGGCGCGCCGTGTCCACGACCAGGCGCCACTGGGCCCCGTGCCCGGCCGGGATCGTGAACTCCTGCGGATCCGGGTCGGCGTTGAACATCAGCAGGAACGAGTCGTCGGTGATCCGCTCCCCGCGCGGTCCCGGTTCGCTGATCGCCTCGCCGTTGAGGAACACCGTCAGGGCCCGCGCGTTCTGCGCCTGCCAGTCGCGGGCGCGCATCGGCTCTCCGTACGGGGTGAACCAGGCGATGTCGGAGAGCTCGTCGTGGGTCCCCTCGACCGGCCGCCCGTGGAAGAACCGGCGCCTGCGGAACACCGGGTGGTCGCGCCGCAGCCACACCATCCGCCGCGTGAACTCCAGCAGCGAGGGCGCCGGTTTGCCCGGCTCCGGCCATTGCACCCAGGCCAGTTCGTTGTCCTGGCAGTAGGCGTTGTTGTTGCCGCCCTGCGTACGGGCGAACTCGTCGCCGTGGCTGAGCATCGGCACGCCCTGCGAGAGCATCAGGGTGGCGGTGAAGTTGCGCATCTGGCGCTCGCGCAGCTGGAGGACCTCCGGGTCCTCGGTCGGGCCCTCGGTCCCGCAGTTCCAGGACCGGTTGTGGGTCTCGCCGTCCCGATTGCCCTCGCGGTTCGCCTCGTTGTGCTTCTCGTTGTACGAGACGAGGTCGTGGAGGGTGAAACCGTCGTGGCAGGTGGTGAAGTTGATGGACGCGAGCGGCCGCCGGCCGTCGTCCTGGTAGAGGTCCGAGGAGCCGGTCAGCCGGCCCGCGAAGTCCGCCAGGGTGCGCGGCTGCCCGCGCCACAGGTCCCGCACCGTGTCGCGGTACTTGCCGTTCCACTCGGTCCACAGCGGCGGGAAGTTGCCCACCTGGTAGCCGCCCTCGCCGAGGTCCCAGGGCTCGGCGATCAGCTTCACCTGGCTGACGACCGGGTCCTGCTGGACGAGGTCGAAGAACGAGGAGAGCCGGTCGACCTCGTGGAACTGCCGGGCCAGCGTGGCGGCCAGGTCGAAGCGGAAGCCGTCCACGTGCATCTCGGTGACCCAGTAGCGCAGCGAGTCCATGATGAGCTGCAGGACGTGCGGGGAGCGCATCAGCAGCGAGTTCCCGGTGCCGGTGGTGTCCACGTAGTGCCGCGGGTCCTCCGCCAGCCGGTAGTACGAGGCGTTGTCGAGCCCCCGGAAGGACAGAGTCGGGCCCAGGTGGTTGCCCTCGGCCGTGTGGTTGTAGACCACGTCGAGGATCACCTCGATGCCCGCCTCGTGCAGGGCCCGGACCGCGGACTTGAACTCCAGCACCTGCTGCCCGCGGTCGCCGGAGGCGTAGCCGTTGTGCGGGGCGAAGAAGCCGATCGTGTTGTAGCCCCAGTAGTTGGTCAGACCGTCGTTCACCAGCCGGTGGTCGTGCACGTACTGGTGCACCGGCATCAGCTCCAGCGCCGTCACCCCGAGCCGGGTGAGGTGCGCGATGACCGCGGGGTGCGCCAGGGCCCCGTAGGTGCCGCGGAGCTCCTCCGGGAGCTCGGGATGGCGCATGGTCAGCCCCTTGACGTGGGCCTCGTACAGCACCGTGCGGTGGTACTCGTGGCGCGGGGGCCGGTCGTTGGCCCAGTCGAAGTAGGGATTGACCACGACCGAACTCATCGTGTGCGGGGCGGAGTCGAGGTCGTTGCGCGAGTCGGGCCGGCCGAAGTGGTAGCCGTACACCTCCTCGCCCCAGGCGATGTTCCCGGCGATCGCACGCGCGTACGGGTCCAGCAGCAGCTTGGCCGCGTTGCAGCGCCGGCCGCGCTCGGGCTCGTACGGTCCGTGGACGCGGAAGCCGTAGCGCTGGCCCGGCATGACGCCGGGCAGGTAGGCGTGCCGGACGAAGGCGTCGGTCTCGCGCAGCTCGACCGCCGTCTCCGAGCCGTCGTCGTGCAGGAGGCACAGCTCGATGCGCCGCGCCGCCTCCGAGTAGACCGCGAAATTGGTGCCGGCGCCGTCGTAGGTGGCTCCGAGCGGATACGCCTGTCCCGGCCAGACCTGCATGGAGGACTACTCTCCCTTCGCTGTCGGGCTGATGCGTAGATGAACCGATGTGCTGTCGATCAACTGATGTGGCGGTGTTGAGATATGTGGGTACGTCAATGTGTTCGACTGGTGGAGGTGATTCGGCGTCGGATCGCGTCACTGCCAGGATCTTCCCCGAAAGAGGGGCGGTACGCGGGGACTTGGGTTGCTCCTGCCGGGTGACCCGGTGGGCCTATATGCGGGTCAGCGCACTGTCCGGGCATCCGATAATGGGTCAACGGACCACCGGCGTACGGCTCGTCGGGCTGCATGGGATCGCATCGGGCTGCACCGGGCGCCGAGCTCGGAGTACCCTTCCGTGATCACTGGAGACGGGCGTCCAGACGCAGAAGGCGGTGCACGGGTGAGCTCGGGAGGTCTGGAGCTGCCCCCTGGTGACAGCGGTCACGAGGGTGGCCCGGCGGACGCTCCGGGAGGCGCGGCGGGCTCGGTGCCCGGCGGGTCCGCAGGGGTGTCGGGCGGGGTCGGCGGCTTGCCGGGTGGTGCGCCGGGTGGTGCGCCGGGCGGCGCCGGCGGCGCCCCGGCCGGGACGGTGTCCCTGGCGGCCTCGCCGGCCGCCGGGAGCGTGCGGGCCGGGGCGGAACTGGACTGGGGCGCTGACGCGTGGAGCGAGGTCCGCACCCGGGCCCAGCGCGCGGGCCGCGCCTACATCTGGCTGAACCTGATCGAACAGCGGCTGCGGTCGGTGGTCGGGGCGGTGCTGCGGCCGATCTACGAGCCCGTGCACGGCGAGGACGACTGGGTGGTCGCCGCCGCCGGGCCCGCCGGGCAGGAGTGGGTGCAGCGGGCCGTCGCCGTGCGCGAGGTCAGCCGGCGCAAGGGCTACCTGCTCGACCCGGCCGACGACAACGTGCTCAGCTTCCTGACGCTGCCGCAGCTGCGCGAGCTGATGGTCCAGCACTGGCCGTGCTTCGAGCCGTACTTCGACGACCGGCGGGAGATCGAGCTCGCCCTCGACGAGCTGGAGGTCACCCGCAACGTGGTCTCCCGCAACCGGGCGCTGTCGCGTGCGGTGCTGGAACAGGCCGAGCGCGCCTCTGCCCGGCTGCTGGAGGTGCTGGGCGGGGGCTCCGGCTCGCCGTCGGCGGACCGGCTGCCGATCGACGCGGTCGAGGACCTCGTCGGCGACCGGTACGCGGACGTCGTCTCCGTCCACCCTGACCGGGTACGGCTCCAGCGGCAGCTGCCCGCCGAGGACCTGTTCGGCGGGGCCCGGCGGCTCGACGCCATCGGCATAGGCCTGAACCTGCTGGTCCAGAACTTCTCCGGCCGAAGACTCGTCCGGCTGACGGAGGCGGGCTGCAGGGTGCGGCTGCTGTTCCTGAACCCGGCGAGCAGCGCGGTGAAGCGGCGCGAGCGGGAGCTCGGGCTGCGCAAGGGCGAGCTCAGCCGGTCGGTGGAGATGAACATCCTGCACGTGCGGCGGGTGCGGGCCGGGCTGCGGGACCCCTCCCGGTTCGAGATCCACGTCTTCGACGAGACCCCGCGCTTCACGGCGTACCTGGTGGAGGGGGAGACCTCGGGCGTCGCGGTGGTCCAGTCGTACCTGCGGCGGGCGCGGGGCATGGAGGCGCCGGTGCTGGTGCTGAGGGGCGGGGGCACGCGGAGCCCGGCGCGGGACGCGGGCCACGGCGAGAACGGACTTTTCCCCACATATAGGGAGGAGTTCGAGTCGATCTGGCAGGACTCCCGGCCGGTGTCGTGACTGTCAGTGGCCCGTGGCAGGCTGAAAGTCGTTGACCGGAAGTACGGGGGAGGATGCGTGATGGGGGAGTCGAGGGGCTCGGAGCCGTCGGGGGACTCGCAGGCGCAGTGGCACGACGGGGTGCTGGTCGGGTTCGATCTGGAGACGACCGGCACGGAACCGGGGGAGTCGCGGATCGTCACCGCGGCCGTGGTCGGGGTGCGGGGCGGCGAGGTGCGCGAGCGGCGCACCTGGCTGGCGAACCCGGGGATACCGATCCCGCGGCAGGCCTCTGCCATCCACGGCATCAGCACGGAGCGGGCCGTCGCCGACGGCCGCCCGGTGCGGGAGGTCGCGGACGAGGTCGCAGAGGTGCTGGTCCGGAAGTGGCAGCAGGGCGCCGTCGTCGTCGCGTACAACGCGGCCTTCGACCTGAGCCTGCTGACGGCCGAGCTCGCCCGCCACGGGCTGCCCTCCCTCGCCGACCGGCTCGGCGGGGCGCCGACCGGGCCGGTGATCGACCCGCTGACCATCGACCGGGCCGTGGACCGCTACCGGCGCGGCAAGCGGACGCTGGAGGCGGTGTGCGGGGTGTACGGGGTCACCCTCGACGCCGCGCACGATGCGGGGGCCGATGCGCTCGCCGCGGTCCAGGTGGCCCGGGCGATAGCCGCCCGGCATCCGCAGGTGGCCGCCCTCACCCCGGCCGCCCTGCACACCCGCCAGGCCGCCTGGCACGAGCGCTGGGCCCGCGACTTCCAGGCCTACCTCCGCCGCGAGGGCACCCCGGACGCGGTGATCGACCCGGCGTGGCCGCTGCGCGGCGCGGTGGAGGCGGGGGCTGTGGCGGCGGCGTCGGCCTGAGCGCCGTCCCGGGAGTGGTCCCGGAGGGAGCGCCCGGGCTCTGCCGGCCGTCGGCCGCGAGGACGACCCGGGGTGGCTCTCGTGGGGGAGCGTGATCGGGCGTGCGGCTGACGCGCTGTCGTTGAAGTGCGGCGATGGTGAGTGGCATGACGATCACACGGCTCGCTCTTCCCCTCGGCGATACCGAACGCCCGGTCCCGGCCTGGGCGCTTCGGCTCGCCAAGGCCCTTCCGTTCGTCGTGCTGCCGCACTGCCTGTGGCGGCTGCCGTTCGCCGTCGACTTCCGGATGGGCATGATCGACCCGGCGGCCCCGCCGGCTGATCCCTGGTGGAGTCCGTTCTATGTCGTCGGGCTCAGCGTGCTCACCGAGGCGCTGGCGCTGCTCACCACCGGCCTGGTGAGCGGATGGGGCGAGGTGGTGCCGCGCTGGGTGCCGTTCCTCGGCGGCCGGCGGGTGGCACCGCTCGCCGCGGTGGTTCCGGCCGTCCTGGGTGGCCTGGCCCTGGTGGCGATGTTCGACCTCTATCCGCTCGCCTGGGCGGGCATCCTGCCCGAGACGGGGTTCAGCAACGGGTGGTGGATGGCCCTGGCCCGGGTGTGCATCAGCCCGGCGATGCTGTGGGGGCCGATCGTGCTGGCCCTGGCGTGGGCCTATTATCGGCGCCGCCGTCCTGCCTGACGGCGCGTCGGTGCATACGGCACATGCAGGGCCGGTGGCACAGCGCGTGAGGCGGCCGGCCGGCTCGGGCCGTCAGAAGGCGTGCCAGCGCTGCTCCGTGTCCGCGTCGCGGAGGGAGGTGACGCGGCGCCGGAATTCGGCGAGCGCCTTGGGGTTGGCCGGTGCGTGCTGGGCGACCCAGGCGCAGCTGGCCGTCTCGCGAGCGCCGCGCAGGACGGAGCAGCCCTCCCAGTCGCGCACGTCCCAGCCGTAGGCGGTGGCGAAGGCGTCGTACGACTCGGCGGGCAGGCCGTACCGGTCGCGGGAGAGGGCCATCACCACCAGGTCGTGCTCGCGCAGGTCGAACGAGACGGTCTCGAGGTCCACCAGGACCGGGCCGTCGGGGCCGACGTGCACATTGCGGGGCAGGGCGTCGCCGTGGATCGGGCCCCGGGGCAGGTGCGGGGTCAGCGCGGCCACCTGGCCGGCGTACGCGTCGCGGCGCGCGCGGAGGTACGCCGCGTCGGCGGGGTCGATCGCCGGGCCTGCCAGCCGCAGCCAGCGCTCGACGCCGCCGAGCAGGTCCCGGGCGGGCAGGGCGAACGGCGGTTCGGGCAGGGCGTGGATCTGCCGCAGCAGCGCGGCCAGGTCCTCGGGGCCCGCCGGACGGACCGCGTCGGGGAGGCGGTGCCACACGGTCACCGGGTGGCCGTCCACCAGCCGCGGCTCGGGCTCGGCCGCCCGGACTGCGGGGACCCCCGCCTGCTCCAGCCAGCCCGCCACGGCGAGTTCCCGCTCGGCCCGCTCCAGCAGCGCCGCCTCCCGGCCGACCTTCACCACGAGCTCGGCGGTGGCGAACACCGCGTTCTCGCCGAGGGAGAGGAGGGTGGGGGAGGGGGTCGCGGTGCGGTGCGGTGCGCGGGGGAGCCCCGCTGTGGCCAGTACGGCCCTGGCTCGTGCCTCGTCCATGGCGCCAGTCTCGCATTCGGCCGGTGCAGGACCCTGCGCGGCTATTTCGATTGAACGAGACGTCTCGTCTCGTTACGGTGGGCGGCATGACTTCAGCGAAGCCCGCACACATCGCCATGTTCTCCATCGCCGCCCACGGGCACGTGAACCCCAGCCTCGAGGTGATCCGGGAGCTCGTCGCCCGGGGCCACCGCGTCAGCTATGCCGTCCCCGAGTCCTTCGCCGAGAAGGTCGCCGCGACGGGGGCCACCCCGGTGCTCTGGAGCTCCACCCTGCCCACCGATGACGAGCCCGAGGCCTGGGGCACCGAACTCATCGACCACGTGGAGCCGTTCCTCGAGGACGCCGTCCAGGCACTGCCGCAGCTCGCGGCCGCGTTCGAGGGGGACGAGCCCGATGTCGTCCTGCACGACATCACGGCCTACCCGGCGCCGGTGCTGGCGCACCGGTGGGGCGTGCCGGCCGTGTCGCTGTCGCCGAACCTCGTCGCCTGGGAAGGGTACGAGGAGGAGGTGGCGGCGCCGCTGTGGGCCGGGCTGCGGGCCTCCGAGCGCGGGCGGGCGTACTACGCCCGGTTCGAGGCGTGGCTCGCCGAGAACGGGATGGACACGGACGTCGACCGGTTCGTCGGGCGGCCCCGGCGCAGCATCGTGCTCATCCCGCGGGCGCTGCAGCCGCAGGCCGACCGGGTCGACGAGCGGGTCTACACCTTCGTGGGGGCCTGCCAGGGGAGCCGGGAGGAGCAGGGGACGTGGCGGCGGCCCGTACGGGCGGAAGGGAAGAAGGTGGTGCTCGTCTCGCTCGGCTCCACCTTCACCAAGCAGCCCGCCTTCTACCGCTCGTGCATCGAGGCCTTCGGGAACCTGGCCGGGTGGCACCTCGTACTGCAGATCGGGCGGTTCACCGACCCGGCGGAACTGGGCGGGATCCCGGCGAACGTGGAGGTGCACCGCTGGGTGCCGCAACTGGACATCCTGCGGCAGGCGGACGCCTTCGTGACGCATGCCGGAGCCGGCGGCAGCCAGGAGGGGCTCGCCACGGCCACGCCCATGGTGGCCGTCCCGCAGGCCGTCGACCAGTTCGGCAACGCCGACATGCTCGAGGGCCTCGGCGTGGCCCGGCACCTGCCCATGGAGCGCGCCGACGGCGCGACGCTGCGGGAGGCCGTGCTCGCGCTGGTGGGCGACCCCGAGGTGGCGCGCAGGTGCGCGGAGATCCGGGAGCAGATGGCGGCCGAGGGCGGTGCGCGCCGGGCCGCGGATCTCGTCGAGGCCGAACTGTCACAGGCCCGCACTATCGTGCGGCCATGAGCGACACGATGTATGCGGCCCTGCTGCGGGGGATCAACGTGGGGGGCAAGAAGAAGGTGCCCATGGCCGAGCTGCGCGAGGTGCTCGAAGGGCTCGGCCACGGCGCCGTGCGCACCTATGTGCAGAGCGGCAACGCCGTCTTCGGCGCCCCCGCGGAGCGTGGTGCCGAGGCCCTGGCCCGGGAGCTGGAGCAGGCCATCGAGGCCCGGTTCGGGTTTGCGGTGGCGTGCCTGGTGGTCGACGGCGCCTTTCTGCGGGCCGTGGTCGAGGCCTGCCCGTTCCCGGCCGGGGAACTGGAGGGCAGGCAGCTGCACGTGACGTTCCTGTCCGAGCAGCCGGATCCCTCGCGCTTCGCCCGTATCGAGGCCGGTGACTTCCTCCCGGAGGAGTTCCGGGTCGGGGACCGGGTCCTCTACCTGTACGCGCCGGACGGCCTGGGCCGCTCCAAGCTGGCCGAGGCCCTGTACAGGCCGGCCGTGCTCAAGGGCATCGACGCCACCACGAGGAACTGGAACACGGTCGTCAAGCTCGTCGAGATGACCGGGAGGGAGGAAGGGGACGGGGACGGGGATTAGGCCGCACGCCGGCCGGCCGGGGCACGGAAAAACCAATGGGACGCCGAGCCGCCGGTTGCTAGTGTGCGGAGCACCGTGACAGGACGCGAGGAGGTGACACCCATGAACGTTGTATCGAGGTGGGTGCTCCCCCCTTCCGTCACGGTGTGCGACTGACCCAGGTGTCGTCGGGAGCGCCTCTGCAACCAGGCACTCCTGAAAGGCGACAGCCATGAATTCCATGATGGTCAGCCGCGTGTCCGAGACCCAGTGGCAGGCCGTGGCCAACGGCCGGATCGTCGGCCACGGCGATGCCGCGCAGCGGTCCGACGGGCGGCTCTTCGTCAGCATCGACGTGTGGCAGGACGAGGCCTTCGGCCCGTTCGCCACCGAGATGCTCGCTGACCTGCAGACCCCCCTCCACACCCTGGTCGACGAGGCCGACTCCGACCTGAGATCCCGCTGGGAGCAGGCCGGCTTCACCCTCGGACGCCGCGAGGGGGAGTACGTCCTGTCCACCGACCCGCGCGAAAACGGCCTCGGCGCGGTGCCGTTGCCGCAGGGCGTGACGATCCTGCCCGGCGCGGAAGCGGACGCGGGCCTGCTGCATGCGCTGGACCGCGCGATCCGCGAGGAGGTCGAGGCG
The DNA here is from genome assembly GCF_040636955.1 of Streptomyces sp. NPDC032472. Lineage (NCBI taxonomy): Bacteria > Bacillati > Actinomycetota > Actinomycetes > Kitasatosporales > Streptomycetaceae > Streptomyces > Streptomyces sp. NPDC032472. The sequence continues at coordinate 25,319 of NZ_JBEZVK010000007.1, read as the reverse complement.
AGCGTCGGATGGCAGACCATGCCGGCCGAGGTCGTACCCCGCCCCGCCGCGATGACTGCGGCGGACCCGTCCAAGTACACCGTCGCGGTCCGGGGCGGCGCGTACGTGGGGCTGGCCCGGGTGGCGCCGGTCCGCCGGCGGGCGCGGATCGGACTGGTCGCGGTACGGGCAGGCCAGCACCGCCAAGGCATCGGGCGGGCGCTGCTGGCCCATGCGCTGGCCTCCTTGCACCGCGCGGGGACCGCCTCGGCCTGGGCCGAGGCGGACGAATCCAACACCGCCGCGATCGCGCTGCTCAAGAGCATCGGCGCCCGGCGGACCGGCAGCTACGTGGAACTGGTGCGCCACTGACGTCACACCGGCCCACCGTTTTCCCACCAACCCCTGATTCGAGAAACGAGAGACATTGGCAAGAACCGCGAACGGCCTGGAAATCGAGGGCACCGTTGTCGAGTGCCTTCGCAACGCCACCTTCAAGGTGGAGCTCCGGAACGGCCATCACGTGCTCGCGCACATCAGCGGGAAGATCCGGAAGAACCACATCAGGATCCTCCCCTTCGACCGGGTGCTCGTCGAACTCAGCCCGTACGACCTGACCCGCGGCCGGATCCTGTACCGCTACCGGACCTGAGCGGCGGGAGGCGTGCGCCCGGGCCCGCCCGGGCGCACGCCACGGCCGGCGCGGGGCGCGTACCTATCAGCTCCAGTCGATGTCCGCCTGGCGCGCCAGCGGGGCGCGGTCCTCCAGGGCCCTCGGGAGGGCGAGGGTGTCGGCGGTGGCCATGGCCGACGCGAAGGCGATGTGGGCGCGGTCCTGGATCTCGCTCACCTTCACCTGGAACACCCGGAACTCGTTCAGGTCGAGCGACTCGGTCAGGTCCAGGCTCTGCGTCAGCAGGAACGCCTTGCACTTCAGCGTTCCGCCCTCCGCATAGACGAGCACCTTCCAGAACTCCCGCGGTATCTGCACGCCCCGGAAGGGGCGGTCGTCGGGCAGGAAGACCGGGCCGCCGAAGACGCTGACCCGCAGGTCGTCGACCTCGACGTCCTCGAAGACCGCGTCCTCCAGCCGCCCCCACAGGCCGTTGCGGGCGCTCTGGTTGAAGTCGTCCATCTGCGGGGTGATGTTCGTGTAGAAGAACGAGTCCCGGTTCGCCTTCTGCGCATCGGACAGCGGGCCCCACAACAGGTCGGCGCGGCGGGCTATGTGGCCCCGGTCCAGCCGGTTGGTCGGTCCCTTGTACAACTCGTTGCTGACCTGGGCCGTGGCCGGCAGGCGCGGGTCCTTGCGGAACTCGATGCCCCGCCTGTCCAGCCTCTTGATGCTGGCGCCGTCTATGTTCCAGCCCACCCAGATCGCGAACCGCCGCGGCGCGCTCAGCGCCAGCGAGAAGTGCGTGTACGGGATGACCTCGGAGCCGTTCAGCTCGACGGCGTCCGGCTTGATGGACGGGTCCAGCTCGGGGGCGGTGATCGGGGCCGAGAGGAAGTTCGTGTCGTAGCCCGGCCCGGGCGCGGCCTCCTCCACCGGCCGCTGCAGGGTCATCAGCGTGTCCTGCCCGTCGCCCGAGGGCGTCGCAGTGGTCCCGGGGGGCGCGGGGGAGGACGTGTGCTTCGTGGCAGCCATCGAAGGCTCCCTTCAGACAGGGAGTTCGGGCGCGGGAAGCCCCGCCGGCGCGACTGGCACGCAAACAGGCAGGGGATCCCCGCGCGTGCGTACACGTCCAGCCTACGACCGGGCTACGGGACCAGCGCGTCGAGCACCGCCCGTTCCCGCGGCGTGAGATGGATGGTTGCCGCGTCAAGGTTTTCGGCCAGATGGACGGGCGAACCGGTGCCCGGCGTCGGGCACAGCACCGGCGAGTGGTGCAGCAGCCAGGCCAGGGCGATCTGCCCCGTGCCGGCGCCGTGCTCCGCCGCCACCGCGCTCACCGCGGCCGCGCCCTCCCTGGCCAGGGCGCCGCTGCCCAGCGGGTAGTACGGCAGGAAGGCGATGCCCCGCTCCTCGCACAGCCGCAGCACGTCGGCCGAGGAGCGCTCCAGGATGTTGAACGGGTTCTGCACCGCGGCGACGGGAACCAGGGCGAGCGCCTCGCGCAGCTCCTGCACGGTCACCGTGTCCAGTCCGATGTGGCGGATCTTGCCCTCTGCCCGCAACTCGGCCAGCACCCCCAGCTGTTCGGCCACCGGGACCGCCGGGTCGAAGCGGTGCAGCTGGTACAGGCCGATCGCCTCCAGCCGCAGGCGGCGCAGGCTCGCCTCGCACGCCGCCCGCAGCTGCTCGGGGCGGCCCGCCACGTGCCAGCGGTCCGGGCCGGTGCGCACCACCCCGCCCTTCGTGGCGACCACGAGCCGGTCGCCGTACGGGTGGAGGGCCTCGGCGATCAGCTCCTCGGCCAGGTCGGGACCGTAGTTGTCGGCGGTGTCGACGAGCGTGACGCCTCGCTCGACCGCCGAGCGCAACAGGGCCCTGGCCTCGGCGCGACTGCCGCGCGGCCCCCAGTAGCCGGGGCCGACCAGACCCCCCGTGCCGAGGCCGAGCCGCCGTACGGGAAGGTCGCCGCCGAGACGCCACACGTGGTCCACCATGCCCCGACGGTAACGCAAGCCGCCGGATGTGCCAGGCTCCTGGCCATGCGTTACATCATCATCGGCGCCGGAGCGATCGGCGCGACCATCGGCGGACGGCTCGCCGGAGCGGGCCGTGAGGTCGTCCTCGTCGCACGCGGCGCGCACGCGGAGGCGCTGCGGGCGGACGGGCTGCGACTGACCACGGCGGACGGGACCCGGGTGCACCGGCTGCCCGTGGTCACCGGCCCCGACGGGCTCGGCGAACTGCGGCCGGACGACGTCCTGCTGCTGGCCGTGAAGACCCAGGACGCGGTCGCCGCGCTCGACGAGTGGGGTGACGCGGAGGTCGCGGGCGGAGGCACGGCGGCGCAGCGGCTGCCGGTGCTGTGCGCGCAGAACGGCGTCGAGAGCGAGCGGCTGGCGCTGCGGCGCTTCGCCCGGGTGTACGGGGTCTGCGTGTGGCTCCCGGCGACGTTCCTGGAACCGGGCGTGGTGAGCGCGCTGTGCGCCCCGCTGACCGGGATCCTGCACCTCGGGCTCGCCGCCGGCGGTGCGGATGCGCGGGTGCGGCGGATCGCCGCCGACCTGGAGGCGGCCGGGTTCGAGGCGCCGGTGGTGGACGACGTGATGCGGTGGAAGTACGCCAAGCTGCTGGGCAACCTCGGCAACGCGATCCAGGCCACCACCGGGCCCGAGCCGGACCCGGCCAAGGCGGCCCTGCTGCTGCGGGCCCGGCGCGAGGGCGAGGCGGTGCTGCGGGCCGCGGGGATCGCGTGGGCGTCGGCGCAGGAGGAAGCGGCGGCGCGGGAGGGCAAGGTGGTCCTGGGGGCCGGGAGCGGCCTGCGGGGCGGCTCGTCCTGGCAGTCGCTGCGGCGCGGCACCGGCTCGATCGAGGCGGACTACCTCAACGGGGAGGTGTGTCTGCTGGGTCGGCTGCACGGGATCCCGACCCCGGTCAACGACACCCTCCGCCACGCCGCGAACATCTTCGCCCGCCAGTCCTTGCCGCCGGGCGCCATGTCGGTCGAAGACCTGACGTCCCTCACCGACGAAGCCGAGTCCCGCCGCTAGCCGCTGCGTGGAGCCGCTTCCCCACCCCGCCCCTTCTCCCCCAGCGGTAGCTGGGGGAGAAGGGGCAAAGTGGGGGAAGGCTCCGCGCAGCGGCAAACGGACGGCGGCTATGCCGTCAGGGCGGGACGGAGCGTGGAGGCGCGGGACTCGTCGTAGCGGGTCAGGAGGAGGCGGGCCAGTTCCGGGGCCGGGCCCAGGACTTCGGCCAGGGTGTCGGCCCCGGCCGCAGCGGCGCCCGCGGCGATGCGGTCCGGCAGCCGCCCGGGGGCGATGACGTACGGGGCCACCGCCACCCGGCGCACCCCCTCGGCCCGCAGGGAACGAACCGCATCCGCCGTGGACGGAAGCGCGGCGGAGGCGAACGCAGGCCGCACGGCGCACCAACCGGTGTGCCGCCACTCCCGCGCGATTTCAGCGATCACTGCGATCGCCTCCGGGTCGGTGGATCCGGCGGCCGCGAGGACGACACCGGTCGTCGCACGGTCCGCCGGGGTGAGGCCCGCCTCCGCCAGCCGGCGTTCCAGCGCGGCCGTCAGCAGGGGCGAGGGCCCCAGGACGTCGGCCACCCGGACCGACAGGCCCGGCAGCCGGGCCGTGGATTGCGACAGCACCGCCGGAACGTCGGCCTTCGCATGGAAGGCCCGGGTCAGCAGCAGCGGCAGCGCGACCACGTCGCGGACGCCGTCGCCGTGCAGGGCGGCGAGCACCTGCTCGACCCGGGGGGCGTTGAAGTCCAGGAACGCCGTCTCCACGCGCAGCCCGGGCCGCAGCGCCCGCGCCCGCCGGGTGAGGGCGTGCACGGTCGCCGCGTGCCGCGGATCGCGGCTGCCGTGGGCTACGACGAGCAGGACGGGGGCGGCGGTGGACATGTCGGATCAGCCCTTGACCAGCAGGCCGCGGCTGCGCAGCACCCACCGCTCGAGCGGGCTGAAGATCAGCAGGTCGATGGCGATGCCCACGACGAGGATCAGGATGATCGCGAGGAAGACACCGGGCAGGTCGATGTTGTTGCGGCCGTTTTCGAGGAGTTGGCCCAGGCCCAGGCCCAGGTCGGGCGAGGAGGCGATGATCTCGGCGGCCATCAGGGAGCGCCAGGAGAACGCCCAGCCCTGCTTGAGGCCGGCCACGTACCCGGGCAGCGCGGCCGGCATCACGATGTGCCGGGCGCCGCGCAGCCCGGTGGCACCGAGGGTGCGGCCGGCCCGCAGGAACAGCGGCGGGACCTGGTCGATGCCGGACACGAGGCCGTTGGCGATGGACGGGACCGCGCCGAGCAGGATGACGGTGAACATCATGGCGTCGTTCAGGCCGAACCAGAGCACGGCCGGCGGCACCCAGGCCACCGAGGGCAGGGACTGAAGGCCCTGCAGGATCGGGCCGATCGCGGCGCGCACGAACTTCACGCGGGCGACGAGCAGGCCGAGCGGGGTGCCGATGGCCAGGGCGAGGAGGAAGCCGAGCAGGCCGCGGGAGACGGAGGTCCAGATGACGTCCAGCAGCGTGCCCTTGAGCCACATCTCGGACAGGCTGTGTCCGACCGCGGACAGCGGCGGCAGCTTGTTCTCCGCGGTGACCTTCGCCGAGACGAGGACCTGCCAGACCACCAGCACCAGGCTGATCGCGAGGAGCGGGGGCAGGACCTTCTTGGTGAGGACCTCGCGCACCGGGGTGCGGTGGGTCTGGACGGCGTCGAGGGCGTCGAGGCCGGCCTCCAGGCCGGCCAGGTCGTCGCCCTTGGCCGCCTTGGGGGTGGTGTCAGTGCTGGCCATGGCGGCGGATCTCCCCACGCAGGTGTTCAGTGATCTCGAGGGACAGCTCCGCGACGTCCGCGTTCTCGATGCGGCGCGGCTGCGGGATGTCCACGGCCCATTCCTTCGCGACCCGCCCGGGGCGGGAGGAGAGCAGGACGACGCGCTGGGCCAGGCGGACGGCCTCGCGGACGTTGTGGGTGACGAACAGGACCGACAGCCCCGTCTCCGCCCAGATGCGGGTGAGTTCGCCGTGCAGGACGTCGCGGGTGATGGCGTCCAGGGCCGCGAACGGCTCGTCCATCAGCAGCAGCCGGCTGTCCTGGGCCAGGGCGCGGGCCAGGGCGACGCGCTGGCGCATGCCGCCGGAGAGCTCGTGGACGCGCTTGCCGTACGCGCCGCCGAGGCGGACCAGCTCCAGCAGCCGCTCGGCCTCGGTCCTGCGCTCGGCCTTGGCCACCCCGCGCAGCCGCAGGGCGAGTTCGATGTTCTTGCCCGCGGTCAGCCACGGGAAGAGGGCGTGCTCCTGGAACATCAGGGCCGGACGGCCGCCAGGGGTCTCGATCGACCCCGCGGACGGCTTGTCCAGACCCGCGACCAGGTTGAGCAGGGTGGACTTGCCGCACCCCGACGCCCCCAGGAGGGTGACGAACTCGCCGGGAGCGACATCGAGGCTGATGTCGTCCAGGACGAGCTGCGATCCGGCCGGGCCGGAGAAGGACTTCGAGACGTGCTCGATGCGGGCGGCGTGCGTCGGCTCCGCTATCGCGCCCTCGGCAGCCTTGGCGAGAGTGGTGGCCATGGTCGTCACCTCCTGGGTTTGCTGGACTACGGGCTTACTTGGCGCCGAGACCGGCGTCGGCGACCTCGGGCTTGCCGGCGGCCTTCAGCACCTTGTTCAGGAGCGACAGGTCGTAGATGCCGGCGAGGTCGGGCTGCTCGATGAGCTTGGCCTTGACCGCCCAGTCGGACTCGGTCTTCAGCGTGGAGGCCAGCGGGTCGTCCGTGACGAGGATGCTCTTCCAGGCCGGGTCGATGACGGCCGGCTCCAGCTCCTTGCCGTTGAGCGCCTTCAGGGCCGCGTTGGCGGAGGCCTTCGCCTTGTCCTGGTTGGCGTTGATCCACTCGTTGGTCTTCACCGTGCCGCGCAGCACGGCCTCGACGACGTCCGGGTGCTCCTTGAGGAACTTCTGCGACACGATGACGTTCGTGATCACGAACTTCTTGTCGGGCCACAGGGAGGTCTCGTCGAGAAGTACGGAGCCGCCCTCGGAGACGAGCTTGGAGGCCGTCGGCTCGGGCACCCAGGCCCCGTCGATGGAGCCCTGCTTGAAGGCGTCCGGGGTCACCTTGTTGTCGGTGCGGACGACGGAGACGTCGCCCTTGCCGGACTCGGGGTCGACCGACCAGCCCTTCTCGGAGATCCAGTTCAGGAACGCGACGTCCTGGGTGTTCCCCTTCTGCGGGGTGGCGATCTTCTTGCCCTTGAGGTCGTCCAGGCTCTTGATCTTGTCCGGGTTCACCACCAGCTTCACGCCGCCGGAGGCGGAGCCGGAGATGATCCGCAGGTTGGAGCCCTTGGACTTCACGTAGCCGTTGATGGACGGCGAGGGGCCGATGAAGCCGATGTCGAGAGAGCCGCCGTTGAGGGCCTCGATCTCGGACGGGCCGGCGTTGAAGGTCTGCGGCTTGATCTGGGTGCCGCCCAGTTCCTTCGCGATCAGGCCTTCCTGGATGCCGACCAGGGCGGTGGCGTGCGTCAGGTTCGGGAAGTACCCGATCCGGACCTCGGAGGCCGACAGCTTCTTGCCGTCGGCGGCGACGTTGGCCTTCTTCTCGTCGGTCTTCTCCGCCTCGGAGCCGTACCCGCACGAGGCGAGGGCGCCGATCAGCAGCGGGAGGGCGGCAGCTGCGGCGAGGCCGCGGCGCAGGGTCTTGAACGGGGTACCGGTGGTGGCAGGCACGGGAGGGCTTCCTCTCGACGCGCCGTCTTTGGATTACGGCGCAGGTCTTCGTCGGTGGTGCAAGGACAGGTACGGCTCGTGGGGGGTGAGGGCGCGCAGGCAGTGCGCGTACGTCATCGCGCACATCGCGCCACTCCTCCCTGGCCGCTGCCGAGGGCGCCGCTGCCTACGCGGCCGCCCTCCTTCGCGAAGGTGGCGTAGATGTCGGAAAGCATGATCTAGAAGTCCCACCCTTCGTCATCCGCCTCTACGGCCTCGGCCTTGGAGGCGAAGGACTCACCCGCCATGCCCGCCGCCAGGGTGGTTCCGTCGGCGGGGTCGATCAGCAGGAAGGACCCGGTGCGGCGCGAGTCGGCGTACGCGTCGAGCGCGAGCGGCTCGGCGGTACGGACGACCACGCGGCCGATGTCGTTGGCCACCAGCTGTCCCGGGTCGGGGTGCTGGGAGAGGTCGTCCAGCGTCAGCCGGGACGGGATCTCCTTGACGATCGCCTTCACCGTGCGGGTGGTGTGCTTCAGCAGCACCCGCGCACCCACCGCCAGCGGCTGGTCCGCGACGTGGCAGACGGTGGCGACGACGTCCTGCGTGGTGGCCGGGGCGCTCGCGGTCGGCGCGATCAGGTCGCCGCGCGAGATGTCGATGTCGTCCTTCAGCCGGACCGTCACCGACTGCGGGGCCCACGCGATGTCCACCGGCTCGCCGAGCGCGTCGATGCCCTCGATGACCGAGGTACGGCCCGACGGCAGCACGGTGACCGGCTCGCCGACCCGCAGCACGCCGGAGGCGATCTGGCCCGCGTAGCCGCGGTAGTCGGGGTGCTCGGCGGTCTGCGGCCGGATCACGTACTGCACCGGGAAACGCGCCGGGCAGGCCGTCAGGTCATGGCTGACCGGGACGGTCTCCAGGTGCTCCAGCACCGTCGGCCCGCCGTACCAGTCCATGTTCGCGGACGGCTCCACCACGTTGTCGCCGGCCAGTGCCGAGATCGGGATCGCGGTGATCTCCGGCACGCCGAGCTCCGAGGCGTAGGAGGTGAACTCCTCGGCGATCTTCGCGAAGACCGCCTCCTCGTAGCCGACCAAGTCCATCTTGTTGACGGCGAGGACCACGTGCGGGACCCGCAGCAGGGCTGCGACCGCGGCGTGGCGGCGGGTCTGCTCGATGACGCCGTTGCGGGCGTCGACCAGGACCACGGCCAGGTCGGCGGTGGACGCACCGGTGACCATGTTGCGCGTGTACTGCACGTGCCCGGGGGTGTCGGCGAGGATGAACCGGCGCCGCGCGGTGGCGAAGTAGCGGTAGGCCACGTCGATGGTGATGCCCTGCTCCCGCTCGGCCCGCAGGCCGTCGGTCAGCAGCGCCAGGTCCGGGGCGTCCTGGCCGCGGTCGGCCGACACCCGCTCCACGGCCTCCAGCTGGTCCTCCAGGACCGACTTCGAGTCGTGCAGCAGACGGCCCACCAGGGTGGACTTGCCGTCGTCGACGGAGCCCGCGGTGGCGAAGCGCAGCAGCGTCGTCGCGCTGAGCTGCTCGGTGGTGCTGGTCATGGCTAGAAGTACCCTTCGCGCTTGCGGTCTTCCATCGCGGCCTCGGACAGCTTGTCGTCGGCGCGGGTCGCGCCCCGCTCGGTCAGGCGGGAGACGGCGATCTCGGCGATCACCGCATCGAGGTCTGTGGCATCGGAGTCGACGGCGCCGGTGCAGGACATGTCGCCGACGGTGCGGTAGCGGATCAGCCGCCTCTCCACCGTCTCGGTGTCCTTCGGGCCGCCCCACTCGCCGGCCGTGAGCCACATGCCGCCCCGCAGGAACACGTCCCGCTCGTGGGCGAAGTAGATCTCCGGCAGCTCGATGCCCTCGCGGGCGATGTACTGCCACACGTCCAGCTCGGTCCAGTTGGAGAGCGGGAAGACGCGGACGTGCTCGCCCGGCGCGTGGCGGCCGTTGTAGAGCTGCCACAGCTCGGGGCGCTGGCGGCGCGGGTCCCACTGGGAGAACTCGTCGCGCAGGGAGAACACGCGCTCCTTGGCGCGCGCCTTCTCCTCGTCGCGGCGGCCGCCGCCGAAGACGGCGTCGAACTTCAGCTGCTGGATGGCCTCGGTCAGCGGGACGGTCTGCAGCGGGTTGCGGGTGCCGTCCGGGCGCTCGCGCAGCTTGCCGGCGTCGATGTACTCCTGGACGGAGGCCACGTGCAGGCGCAGGCCGTGCTGGGCCACCGTGCGGTCGCGGTACTCGATGACCTCGGGGAAGTTGTGCCCGGTGTCGACGTGCAGCAGCGCGAACGGCACCGGCGCGGGGGCGAAGGCCTTCAGCGCCAGGTGCAGCATGACGATGGAGTCCTTGCCGCCGGAGAACAGGATCACCGGCTTCTCGAACTCGCCCGCCACCTCGCGGAAGATGTGCACCGCCTCGGACTCGAGGGCGTCCAGGTGCGACAGCGCGTAGGGCGCGTCGGAGCCGGACTCGGTGTGCAGGTGCGCGGCGGTGGTCATGCCAGACCCCTCTCGGTGAGCAGGGCGTGCAGGGCGGAGGCCGACTCCTGCACGGTCTGCGTGTGCGACTCGATCCGCAGGTCCGGGGCCGCGGGGGCCTCGTACGGGTCGTCGACGCCGGTCAGACCGGAGATCTCGCCCGCCGCCTGCTTGGCGTACAGGCCCTTCACATCACGCTCGGAGCACACCTCGACCGGGGTCGCGACGTGTACTTCCAGGTAGGTCGTACCGGCGGCGGCGTGCCGCTTCGCGACGGCCTCGCGGCTGTCGGCGAACGGGGCGATCACCGGGACGAGGGCCTTCACACCGTTGGCGGCGAGGAGTTCGGCGACGAAGCCGATCCGCTGGACGTTGGTGTGGCGGTCCTCGCGGCTGAAGCCCAGGCCGGCGGAGAGGAACTCGCGGATCTCGTCCCCGTCGAGGACCTCCACCCGGTGGCCCTCGGCGCGCAGCCGCTCGGCCAGCGCGTACGCGATGGTGGTCTTGCCCGCGCTGGGCAGACCGGTCAGCCACACGGTGGCTCCCTGGCCGGTCACGCTCATCCGCTTCTCCGTAAGTTCCGTGGTTTTCGTGGTGTCCGTGGTGTCCGTGGTTCGTGCAGGCGGGGTGGACATCAGCCGTGCAGTCCGCACTCGGTCTTGGCCCGGCCCGCCCAGCGGCCGGCCCGCGCGTCCTCGCCCTCCGCCACGCGGCGGGTGCAGGGGGCGCAGCCGACCGAGGCGTAGCCGTCCATCAGCAGGGGGTTGGTGAGCACGCCGTGCGCCAGCACGTACGCGTCCACGTCGTCCTGCGTCCAGCGGGCGATCGGCGAGACCTTGACCTTCCGCCGCTTCTCGTCCCAGCCGACGACCGGGGTGTTCGCCCGGGTGGGGGACTCGTCGCGGCGCAGACCCGTCGCCCACGCCTCGTACGCGGTCAGGCCCTCTTCGAGGGGCTTGACCTTGCGCAGGGCGCAGCACAGGTCGGGGTCGCGGTCGTGCAGCTTCGGGCCGTACTCGGCGTCCTGCTCGGCGACCGTCTGGCGCGGGGTGAGGGTGATGACGTTGACGTCCATCACCGCGTCGACCGCGTCGCGGGTGCCGATGGTCTCCTCGAAGTGGTAGCCCGTGTCGAGGAAGACCACGTCCACGCCGGGGTGGACCCGGGAGGCGAGGTGCGCGACGACGGCGTCCTCCATGGAGGAGGTGACGCAGAACTTCGCGCCGAACGTGTCGGCCGCCCAGCGCAGGATCTCCAGCGCGTCGGCGTCCTCGAGGTCGCGGCCCGCCTGCTCGGCCAGCGCCTTCAGGTCGCGCGCCGCGGTATCGTCCGCGGGTGACTCCTGGGTCGCCGTCATGTCTCTTCCGTCCCGGTGCGGTCCGTCGCCGTGGTGTTCGTGCCGGTGGTGTCCGTGTCCGTGCCCGTGCCGTTCGCCGCCCGCAGGCCGCGGGCCAGCAGGCCCAGGTACTTCAGCTGGAAGGCCCGGTTGCACGACCTGCACTCCCAGGCGCCGTGGCCCTGTTCCCCGGGGAACAGGTCCTCGTCGCCGCAGTACGGGCAGTGGAACGGGGCTGCGCGCTCGCTCACGACAGGCTCTCGTCGCTCGCCCGCGCCACCCAGGCCGCGAAGCGCTCGCCGTCCTCGCGCTCCTGCTCGAAGCGCGTGACGACCCGCTCGACGTAGTCCGGGAGCCCGGCCGAGGTGACCTTCAGTCCGCGGACCTTGCGGCCGAAGCCGGCCTCCAGGCCGAGCGCGCCGCCCAGGTGGACCTGGTAGCCCTCGACCTGGTTGCCGTCCTCGTCCAGGACCAGCTGGCCCTTGAGACCGATGTCCGCCACCTGGATACGGGCGCAGGCGTTCGGGCAGCCGTTGATGTTGATGGTGAGCGGCTCGGCGAAGTCCGGCAGGCGGCGCTCCAGCTCGTCGATCAGCGAGGCGCCGCGCGCCTTGGTCTCGACGATGGCCAGCTTGCAGAACTCGATGCCGGTGCAGGCCATCGTGCCGCGGCGGAACGGGGACGGCTTGACCCGCAGGTCCAGCGCCTCCAGGGCCGCCACGACCGAGTCGACCTGCGCCTCCTCGATGTCGAGCACGATCATCTTCTGCTCTGCGGTGGTGCGCAGGCGCCCGGAGCCGTGGCTCTCGGCGATGTCCGCGATCTTGGTCAGGGTGGCGCCGTCGACGCGGCCGACGCGCGGCGCGAAGCCGACGTAGAAACGGCCGTCCTTCTGCCGGTGGACGCCCACGTGGTCGCGCCACTGGCCGCTCGGCTCCTCGGGCGCGGGGCCGTCGGTGAGCTTGCGTCCCAGGTACTCGTCCTCCAGGACCCGGCGGAACTTCTCCGCGCCCCAGTCGGCGACGAGGAACTTCAGCCGGGCGCGGGTGCGCAGGCGGCGGTAGCCGTAGTCGCGGAAGATCGAGATGACGCCCTCGTAGACGTCCGGGACCTCTTCGAGGGAGACCCAGGTGCCCAGGCGGACGCCCAGCTTGGGGTTGGTGGACAGGCCGCCGCCGACCCAGACGTCGAAGCCGGGCCCGCGCTCGGGGTGGTTCACGCCGACGAAGGCGACGTCGTTGATCTCGTGCGCCACGTCGAGCAGCGGCGAGCCGGAGACCGCGGACTTGAACTTGCGGGGCAGGTTGGAGAATTCCTTGTTGCCGACGATGCGGCGCTGGATCTCCTCGATGGCGGGTGTGCCGTCGACGATCTCGTCCTCGGCGATGCCGGCGACGGGCGAGCCGAGGATGACGCGGGGCGTGTCACCGCAGGCCTCGGTGGTCGACAGGCCGACGGCCTCCAGACGGCGCCAGATCTCCGGGACGTCCTCGATGCGGATCCAGTGGTACTGCACGTTCTGGCGGTCGGTGAGGTCGGCGGTGCCGCGGGCGAACTCCTCGGAGATCTCGCCGATCACGCGGAGCTGCTCGGTCGTCAGCCGGCCGCCGTCGATGCGGACGCGCAGCATGAAGTACTTGTCGTCCAGCTCCTCCGGCTCCAGGATCGCGGTCTTGCCGCCGTCGATCCCGGGCTTGCGCTGGGTGTACAGACCCCACCAGCGCATGCGGCCGCGCAGGTCGTTGGGGTCGATGGAGTCGAACCCGGTCTTGGAGTAGATCGTCTCAATGCGTGTCCGCACATTGAGACCGTCGTCGTCCTTCTTGAACTGCTCGTTGCCGTTGAGGGGGGTGTGGTGTCCAACGGCCCACTGGCCCTCACCGCGGTGACGGCCGGTCTTGCGGCGCGTTGCGGCGGGTGTTCCGGGGGTGGCGGCCATGGCGGTACGTCCTTCTTCGGCGGCTCAAGGCAAGGGCAGGGGGAGGCGGCGGCGTGACCCCTGTGACTTCGCTGACGCTGAGCAGATGCGGCTGAGCGCCGCCTGTTTCCGGTTGTGCCGGTGGTCAGGGCGGTGCTCGGCCTTCAGGGGACTGGCAGGGTGCGGCGCATCCGCGACGACGCTGTGCGGTGCGCTGTGCGGCGGTGGCTGGTTCCGTCAGCTCGCCGGACAGATGGCGCTGGACATGCGGCCGAGGTCGACGTGCCGCCGACTCACCAAGGCTGTTCCAGCTCCATTCATGGCCGAAGCGTGTCATGGCTCGATTGGAGGAGTCCACTACTGTCCATGATGTGGACCAGATCGTCCCGAATCATGGGACGCGTGATCTAGGTTACGCGGCCGCAGCACGGACCTCCGACCCGGCGGCGAAGGAGCGCGGCCGGGTCGGACGTCGGGCGGGGCGCCCGGTCAGGCGCCGGGCCAGGGGCCCGGGGTGGGGGTGTCCTGCTTTTCTTCGGTCTCCGTCTTGAACACCTTGAAGCCGCGGCGCAGGTAGTTGTCCATCGCCGTCGGGCCGTCCTGACTGCAGGTGTGCAGCCACACCCGGCGCGTCGGCTCGCGCTCCGCCCAGCGCTCCGCCAGGGACCAGGCCGCGGCCACGCCGACCGTGAGCAGGTGGCCGCCGATGCGGCGACCGCGGAAGTCCGGCAGCAGCCCGAAGTACATGATCTCGACCACGCCGTCGTCCTGCGGGTCCAGCTCCACGTATCCGGCCGGCGTGCCGCGGTCGTACGCCACCCACGTCTCCACCCCCGGCCGGGCCAGGTACTCCACCCACTGCTCGCGGCTCAGCGACAGCCGGTCCGTCCAGTGGATGTCCCCGCCCACCGAGGCGTACAGGAAGCGGCTGAACTCCGGCGAGGGGACTTCCGCCCGCCGGACAGTGATCTCGGATCCCGGAACGGCCGCCGGGACCAGGTCCTGCGGCGAGGTCATCTCCAGGGACCACGTGGTGAGGGTGATGAGGCTCATGCAGGTCAGGGAATCACGCCCGGCCCCGAACGGCCCAGGCGGGCCCTGATCACCGCCGGCGCCGCCGAGTGCGGCAGCAGCCCCGCCGGGTCCGCGGGCCGGATCAGCTCCACCTCCACGTCGTCCGCGAACCGGTACGGGCGGTGCGCCAGCACCCCGGCGAGGTTGCGCCGCACCCGCGACAGCTCCGCCCGCACCGTCACCGTCCGCGTCGGGTCCCCGAACAGCTCCCCGGCCAGCTCCGCCGCCGACCGCCCCCGGGGGCTCTCCGCCAGCAGGAACAGCAGCTCCGCATGGCGCGGGCTCAGCTCCTGCGACCAGCTCCCGGCCGCCCCGTACACCGTCGCCGTCCACGAGCGCGGCCGGCTCAGGTCCAGCACCACCCGGCTCGCCGCCGCGGCGCTCGCCGGCGCCTCCGCGACGCGCAGCAGCCAGCCGCCGGGCAGCGGCTCCACCACGCACGCCCCGAGCTGCGGCACCCACACCCGGCCCGGCCCGAACCCCTTCGGCAGCGGGATCCGCTCCGCCGGGGCCAGCCCGGTCACCGCCGCCGTCCAGCCGTGCGGGTCCACGGCCAGGGCCCGCCCGGGCAGCCGGGCCAGCAGCGGCGCGGCCACCGCCCGCAGCCGCTCCAGCGACTCCAGGTGCCGCACCCGCAGCTCCCGCTCCGCGAGCCGGGCCACCGAGCTCACCCAGGCCAGCGTCGCCGGGTGCATGGTGGCCAGCGGCCCGCTGACGTCCACCACGCCCAGCAGCCGCCCGTCGCGCGGGTCGTGCAGCGGCGCCCCCGCGCACGTCCACTCGTGGTGGCTGGAGACGAAGTGCTCCGCCGAGAACACCTGCACCGGCCGCCGGGCCACCAGCGCCGTGCCCACGCCGTTGGTGCCGACCACCGCCTCGTCCCAGTCCGCGCCCACCCCGAAGCCCAGCCGGTCCGCCGCCCGCAGGATCGGGGCCGCGCCCTCCCGCCACAGCAGCCGCCCCTCCGCGTCGGCGACGACCATGATGTGCAGCGCCGTGTCCAGCGTCGGCAGCAGCCCCTCGCGCAGCACCGGAAGGATCTCCCGCAGCGGCGACTCCTGGCGCCGCTCCTCGGTCTCCGCGGCCGACAGCATCCGCGAACGGGCGTCCCGGTCCGGGTGCACCCCGCCGGCCAGCATCCGCCGCCAGGACTCGGCGATCTCCGGGCGCGGCAGCACCGGCAGCCGGTCCCCGGCCAGCGCGGCCGCGCGCACCCCCTTGAGCAGCCGCGCGGCCTCCCGCGCGTCCATGGCCGACAGGCGCGCCACGTCGACCATGCTGCCTGCGGTGTCGGCCACCGGAACCTCCCCGTACGGAACAGGCGGAACAGGACGTACGACGGAACCGGCCCGGCGGGCGCACGGCGGGCCCCCGGCAGGCACGCCGGGCGTCCGTCCCGGCAGGCACGCCGGTGTGCCGCTGTCCCTGGCGCACCCCGCGGACGGTTCCGACCCAGAGGGTTGCAACGGTACGCAACTCTCGCCAAGTCACGGCCGCCCGACCGAAACTGTCCGGACGCCGCCGAGCGGCGTGACAGCTCCTCCTCGGGGCTTTCTCGGGCAGGGGTGGTGCCGAGTCGGCGCGGCGCCACCCCTGACCCGGTCGACGGGTCCGGATCCCGGCTCGGAGCGGTTTGGGGACCACCCCTAGCCCGCGATCCGTGCCCGTTCCACCAGTGCCGCCAGGTCCAGGGTGTGCGGCAGGGTGCCGAAGGCCGCTCCGCGGTCGCCGCCCAGGCGCGCGGCGCAGAACGCGTCCGCCACCTCCGGCGGGGCCCAGCGCACCAGCAGGGACGCCTGAAGCAGCAGCGCCATGCGCTCCGCCACCCGCCGGGCCCGGGCCTCGATCCCGGACAGGTCGGCCAGCTCGGTCAGCAGGCCCCTGATCGCGGCGTCCAGCCGGTGGTCGGCGCCCCGCGCCCGCCCGATCTCCTGCAGGAAGGCGCCCAGCGCCTGCGGCTCGCGCTGCAGCGCGCGCAGCACGTCCAGGGCCTGGACGTTGCCGGAGCCCTCCCAGATCGAGTTCAGCGGGGACTCGCGCAGCAGGCGCGGCATCCCGGACTCCTCGACGTAGCCGTTGCCGCCCAGGCACTCCAGGGCCTCTGCCACCATCGGCGTACAGCGTTTGGCCACCCAGTACTTCGCGACGGGCACCGCGAGGCGCAGGAAGGCCTGCTCCTCGTCCGTCCCGGCGTCGTACGCGGCGGCCAGGCGCAGGGCGAGGGTGGTGGCCGCCTCCGACTCCAGGGCGAGGTCGGCCAGGACGTTGCGCATCAGCGGCTGGTCGATGAGCAGTGCTCCGAAAGCGGAGCGGTGCTCCGCGTGGTGCAGGGCCTGGGTCAGCGCCTGCCGCATCAGCGCAGCCGAGCCGAGCACGCAGTCCACCCGGGTCGCGGCCACCATCCCCATGATCGTGCGGAGTCCGCGGCCCTCCTCCCCGACCCGCAGCGCCCACGTCCCGTCGAACTCCACCTCGGCCGAGGCGTTCGACCGGTTGCCCAGCTTGTCCTTCAGCCTCTGGATCGCGAACACGTTGCGCGTGCCGTCCTCCAGCACCCGCGGCACCAGGAAGCAGGTCGGGTCCTCCCGCCCGCCGCCCTCCGTCTGCGCCAGCACCAGGAAGGCGTCCGACATCGGCGCCGAGCAGAACCACTTGTGCCCCGTCAGCTCGTACGCCCCGCCCGAGCCCCCGGTCCCGGCCCCGGCCGAGCCGCCCGCCCGCCCAGCGGCCGCGCGACCGTCGTGTTCGCCCGTACGTCGCTGCCGCCCTGCTTCTCCGTCATCGCCATGCCGAACAGCACCCCCGCCTTCCGCGCCGCCGGCTCCGGCCCCCGGACGTACACGTGCGAGGTCAGCCGCGGCTCCCACACGGCGGCCAGCCCCGGATCCGCCCGCAGCGCCGGCACGGCCGCGTGCGTCATCGACACCGGGCAGCCGTGGCCCGCCTCGACCTGCGACCACACGAAGAACCCGGCCGCCCGCCGCAGGTGCCCCGCCGGCCGCCCCCAGGCGTCGGTCAGCCCGGCCGAGACCGCGCGCCCCAGCAGCCGGTGCCACGCCGGGTGGAACTCCACCTCGTCGATCCGGTTCCCGTACCGGTCGTGCGTCCGCAGCCGCGGCGGGTTCGCGTCGGCCTGCGCGGCCCACTCCTGCGCCTGCGCCGAGCCCGCGGCCCGCCCGAGCCCGGCGAGCTCCTCGCGTACCTCGCCGAGCAGTTCGGGCGCGAGGGCGCCCAGGTGGCGCTCCACGCCCTCGGTGAGCGCCCGGTCGCCGCTGTAGACGTCGTGGCCCACCAGGGGCGGAGGCTGATTGGTGACGGTGTGGGTGGTGGCTGCCATGCCGATACCGTAAGGACGTGCAGCCAGCAGAAGAAACACCCGAGCGGGTCCACGGGCACGGGGCCGGGCACGGACCCGCCCACGGGCCCGGCCACGGGCACCCGAGCCCCGGGCACGGGCACGGACTCGCGCGCCACGAGCACAGGCGCCACGGACGCCTCCACCGCGCCCGCGCCCTCTACCGCAACGTCTCCAAGCGCAAAATGGGCTGGCTGCTGCTGAAGGACACCGTGAACTCGTGCATCGAGTACCGGATCCTGGGCCTCGCCGCCGAGGCCGCGTTCTTCACCCTGCTGTCGCTGCCGCCGCTCTTCCTCGGCCTGCTCGGCCTCCTCGGCTACGTCGACGGCTGGACCGGCGGGACCTTCGTCGCCTCCATCGAGGAGAACATCCTGCGGGCCGTCGGCACCGTCCTGTCCGACCGCGGCGTCAACGAGATCGCCCGGCCCATGCTGGACGACGTGACCCGCGGCGGCCGCCCCGACCTGGTCTCCCTCGGCTTCGCCTTCGCCCTCTGGTCCGGCTCCCGCGCCGTCAACGTCTTCATCGACACCATCACCGTCATGTACGGCCTCGACGGCCAGCGCGGCATCGTCAAGACCCGGCTGCTGGCCTTCCTGCTCTACGTGGTCGCCCTGGTGATCGGCGCGATCGTGCTGCCGCTGATGGTGGCCGGGCCCGACGCCGTCGTGCAGTGGCTGCCGTGGAGCACGGAGGTGATCGCCGTGCTGTACTGGCCGACGGTCACCCTGCTGTCCATCGTCTTCCTCACCACCCTCTACCACGTGTCGGTGCCCGTGCGCTCGCCCTGGATCGAGGACGTCCCCGGTGCGCTGGTGGCACTCGCCATGTGGGTGCTCGGCTCGTTCCTGCTGCGGATCTACCTCACCAGCACCGTCGAGGGCCCCACCATCTACGGCTCCCTCGCCGCGCCGGTCGCGGTGCTGCTGTGGATCGGCGTCTCCGCCTTCGCGGTCCTCGTCGGCGCGGCCGTCAACGCCGCCATCGACCGGGTCTGGCCGTCCGTGGCCACCGCCGCCGCCCGCGAGGCCAACGAGCGGGCCCGCGAGGCCGAGGCCGCCCAGCTCGTCGCCCGCGCCGCCGCCTGGCGCGCGCTCGCCGAGGGCGAGTCCGAGGACGACGAGGACGGCGACGCGGGCATGCCGTCGGAGTTCCCGGAGCGCTGGTCGAACTTCCTGCCGCCCGACGACTACACGGCCCGACTGCGCAAACACTGATGTCGTGAAGGCTTGAGGGACTGATGCCCTGATGTACGAGGAGCGGCCGTCCCCGCTGGTCCCCGGGGCGGTCCTGTGGCGCGCCGACGCCCCCGGCACGGTGGTGCTGCCCGACGGCTGCATGGACCTGCTGTGGATCGACGGCCGGCTGCTCGTCGCCGGCCCCGACACCGGCCCGCACCCCGCCGGGGAGGTGCCCGGCACCGGCTTCGCCGGGATCCGCTTCGCCCCCGGAGCCGCGCCCGCGCTGCTCGGCGTACCGGCCCGCGAACTGCTCGACCGGCGGGTGGAGCTGGCCGCGTTGTGGCCGGGCGCGCAGGTGCGCCGCCTCGCCGAGCAGGTCGGGGCGTACGGGGACCCACGCACCGGCCTGGAGCGGCTGGCCCGCGCCCGAACCGCCGAGACCGGGCCCGCGGACCCGCTCGCGGCCCGGGTGGCGGCCGGGCTGCGCGCCGGGCACTCCGTGGCGGCCGTCGCCGCGGACGTCGGGCTCGGGGCCCGCCAGCTGCACCGGCGCTCGCTCGACGCGTTCGGCTACGGGCCCCGGATGCTGGGCCGGGTGCTGCGCCTGCAGCGCGCCCTGGCCCTGGCCCGGCAGGGGCTGGCGGCGGCCGAGGTCGCCCACCGGGCCGGGTACGCGGACCAGGCCCACTACACCCGTGAGGTCCGGGCCCTGGCCGGCACCACGCCGGGCGCCTACGCGGCGGGCTCCGCGGGCTCGGTCGGGGCGAACAGGGACACGCCGCAGCCGTCCGGGTCGAGGACGACCGCGTAGCGCTGCCCCCAGAAGGCGTCCCAGGGCTCCAGGTGGCCCTCGTACCCGGCCTGCGTCAACTCCGCGTACAGCGCGTCCACCTCGGCGGAGGAGTCGCACAGGAAGGCGAGCTCCTGCCGGCCGCCCCCGGCCGGCCCGGACCACGACGGGTCGAAGGAGCGGACCACCGCCTCCGTGTCCCAGGCGATCCGCAGCCCGCCCGGCAGGGCGGCCTCCACGTGCGGCTGCCCGTCCGCGTCGGCCGGGACGTCCAGGCCGAGGCGGCGGTAGAAGGCGAGCGAGGCGGCCATGTCGGAGACGACCAGGCCGATCATGTCGAGTCGAGGAGTCATGCGGCCAGGCTAGGAAGCCGCCCCCGCACAGGTCTTGAACGAATCGGACACGGCGGCGCCGGCGGAAAAAGGATTGGCGCGGCCCCGGAGGGGTTGTTAACGTGATCTCCGTGCCCGCCGGACGGAACCGGGCGGAGCCGTCGGACCGTTGTACGACCAGGAGGTGAGTTCATTGATGACTGTCGCTGCGCAGGGTGCTGCCCGCATCCAGAAGACCATCAATGTCACTTCCGTGGTCTCCGGCTGACCTCACACCACTTCACTTCGCGCGCCACCGCGCGCCCACTGCCGGGGCCACCCTCCGAAGGGTTCCCCTTGTCTCTCTCGTCTTCTGCTTCTGCGTCGTCTTCTGCTTCGTTCCAGCTCACCGACCTGGGCTGGGACGCGGCCTGGGAGGCCGAGTTCGCGCCGTACGCCGAACAGGGCCTGCTGCCCGGCCGCGTGGTCCGCGTGGACCGCGGGCAGTGCGACGTCATGACCGCGGACGGCATCGTCCGCGCCGACACCGCCTTCGTCACCCCCCACGACCCGCTGCGCGTCATCTGCACCGGTGACTGGGCGGCCGTGGAGGCGACCGGCAACCCGCGCTACGTGAAGGCGTACCTGCCGCGCCGCACCGCCTTCGTGCGCTCCACCTCCTCGCAGCGCTCCGAGGGGCAGATCCTCGCCGCCAACGTCGACCACGCCATCATCGCGGTCTCGCTGGCCGTCGAGCTGGACCTCGGCCGCATCGAACGCTTCCTGGCGCTCGCCTGGGAGTCGGGGGCGCAGCCGCTGGTCGTCCTGACCAAGGCCGACCTCGTACCGGACCCGGTGTCGCTGTCGTACCTGGTCCAGGACGTGGAGGCCGCGGCGCCGGGCGTCCAGGTCCTCACCGTGTCCTCCCTCACCGGGGAGGGCACCGACATCCTCGCCGCGGTCGTCGCCGACGGAACGAGCGTGCTGCTCGGCATCTCGGGCGCGGGCAAGTCCACGCTGGCGAACGCGCTGCTCGGCGCGGACGTCATGGACGTACAGGCCACGCGCGAGGTGGACGGCAAGGGCCGCCACACCACGACCACGCGCAACCTGCTCGCCCTGCCGGGCGGCGGCGTCCTCATCGACACCCCCGGACTGCGCGGCGTCGGCCTCTGGGACGCCGAGAGCGGGGTCGGGCAGGTCTTCTCCGAGATCGAGGAGTACGCCGCCGAGTGCCGGTTCCACGACTGCGCCCATGAGGCGGAGCCGGGGTGTGCGGTGCTGTACGCGGTCGAGTCCGGGGCGCTGGCGCAGCGCCGCCTGGACAGCTACCGCAAGCTGCTCCGGGAGAACCAGCGGATCGTGGCCAAGACGGATGCCCGGCTGCGGGCCGAGATCCGGCGGGACTGGCGGCTGAAGTCGGCGGTGGGGCGCGCGAACTATGCGGCCAAGCGGGGCACCCGGTCCTGACGGGCTGCGCCCGCCGCCCTTGCCCCTGAGGGGGCGGGGGCGGCACACCCGGCCCCGCCGGCGTCTGAGGCGGGGGTCCGGGGGCCGACCCCCGGGGCGCGCCCCGCAGGCGAAGGGCGGGGCTGGGTATGCCGCTGCGCGGAGCCGGTCCCCTACCCGCCCTTCCCCCGTTCCCCGAGGCTCCGCCCCGGCCCCTGGCGCCTCAAACGCCGGCGAGGCTGGAGGGCCCGGGTTGCGCCCGAGCCCCGCGCCTCAAGCGCCGGCGGGCTGGGTGTGCGGGGCACTCGTCCGCCTGCGGACCGTGTCCCGGGGGCCAGCCCCCGGACCCCCGCGCCTCAAACGCCGGCGAGGCCGGGTGGCCGCCGGGGCTGCGCCCGGACCCCCGCGCCTCAGGCGCGGGCGGGGCTGGAGGGCACGGGGGCTGGCCCCCGGGACACCGTCCGCAGGCGCCGGCGGGGCTGGGTGTGCGAGGGAGGCGGCCGCCTGCGGACCGTGCCCGCGTAAGCGGTGCGGCTTGGGGTCCGGGCGGAGCCCGGGGAACGGTGGAAGGGTGGGTAGGGGACCAGCCCCGCGCAGCGGCACACCCCCGCAGGCAACGGCCGGACCCGAGCCACGGCCCCCGGCCCCGCCCCGCAGGCCGGCGGACGGAGTCCGGCGCAGCGGCGCGATGCCGGTGAGGCGCCCCAGGCGCCGAGCCGCGCGAGCGGCGCGTGGAAAGGGGTCAGGCGGCCGTGAACAGCAGGGCGGCGTTGTGGCCGCCGAAGCCGAACGCGTTGGCCAGCGCCGCAGGCACCGGCATGTGCCGCGCCTCACCCGCAACCACGTCCAGCCCGATCTCGGGATCCAGGACCTCCAGGTTGCGGACCGCCGGAACCACCCCCTCGTACACGGCCCGCACCGCGGCAATGGCCCCGACCGCCCCCGCCGCCCCGAACATGTGCCCCGTCATCGACTTGGTCGCCGTCACCGCCACGTGCGTGCCCACCGCCTCCGCGATCGACCGCGCCTCCACCAGGTCACCCGGCGGCGTCGACGTCGCGTGTGCGTGAACGAGCGCGACGTCGGCGGGGCCGAGCCCGGCCGCGGCCAGCGCCGCCCGTACCGCCCGGACCTGACCCGGCGCGTGCGCGGCCGTGATGTGGTGGGCGTCCGAGGTCACCCCGGCCCCCGCCAGCTGCGCGTACACCCGGGCCCCGCGCGCCGCCGCGAACTCCGCCCGCTCCAGGACGACCAGCCCGGCGCCCTCGCCGATGACGAACCCGTCGCGGCCGGCGTCGAAGGGCCGCGAGGCCCCCGCCGGGTCGTCGTTGCGCGTCGAGTGGGCCTTGGCCTGCGCGAACCCGGCCAGCGGCAGCGGGGCCACGCAGGCCTCCGCACCGCCGGCCACCACCACGTCGGCCCGGCCGAGCCGGATCAGGTCCAGGGCGAGGGCCAGGGCCTCACCGCCGGAGGCGCAGGCGCTGACCGGGGTGTGCGCGCCGCCGCGCGCGCCGAGCTCGATGGACACCCAGGCCGACGGCCCGTTCGCCATCAGCATCGGCACGGTGTGCGGGGAGACCTTGCGCACCCCCGAGGCCTCCAGGACGTCGTCCTGCGCGAGCAGGGTCAGCGCCCCGCCGGTCCCGGTCCCGATCACCACGGCGAGCCGTTCCGGCTCCACCTCCGGCCGCCCCGCATCGGCCCACGCCTCGCGGGCCGCGACCAGCGCGAGCTGCTCGCACCGGTCCATGCGGCGCGCCTGCACCCGGTCCAGCACCTCGGCCGGTTCCTGCCGCACCCGCCCGGCGATGCGCACGGGCAGTGCAGCGGCCCATTCCTCCTCCAGCGCGCGGATCCCGTTCTCGCCGCGCAGCATCGCCTGCCAGGTCGTCGCCGCATCGCCGCCGAGCGGGGTGGTGGCCCCGAGGCCGGTGACGCAAACGCCGGTCATACCCGTACCCATGACAGATCCCCCTTGTGGTCATTCCACAGTCGTTCGGACTGCTTGCGCTTCCACTGTGCCAAGGGAAATCAGGCGACATGAGCAAGGTGATCAATGGATTCATGATCACGAATTTGTATGCTTCGGCCATAGCGGCGGAAGGGAGAGCGGGGGAGCGGGGGCGCGTCGGCGAGCGTCAGTCCGCCAGGACCGTGCCCACCCAGGCCGCGACCACCATCAGGCAGGCCAGCAGCTCCACCAGCACGCTCGTCCCCACCGCCCGCATCACGGCCCGTACCGAGGCCCACGCCTCCCCGTGCGTGCCCAGCCGGAGCCGCTCGCACAGGTAGATGCCGCCCACGAACCCCGGAACCGCCCCCACCACCGGGACCACCACGAAGCCGAGGAGCGCGCCCGTGCCCGCGTACGCCGCCATCCGGCGGGTGACGCCCACCCCGCGCAGCCGCCGCGGCGGCAACTGCCACTTGACCACCTGGACCACCAGCAGCAGGGCCGTCGCCGACACCAGCAGCGACCACGCCGGCGCGGTCCGCTCGTGCAGCGCCCACCACAGCACGCCCGCCCAGACCAGCCAGGTCCCCGGAACCCCCGGGACCAGCACCCCGAGTACCCCGAGCAGCAGGACCAGCCCCACCAGGAACAGCTGAGGCAGATCCATGCGCTCAGCGTGCCCGACCCGCTGCTACCGGGCCACCCAGCCCCGTTCGTACGCGTGCCAGCCCAACTGGAGGCGCGTCGTCACCCCGGCCAGCTCCATCAGGCCCTTCACCCGCCGCTGCACCGTGCGCAGCCCGAGCTCCAGGTGCTTGGCGACGCTGGCGTCCGTCATCCCGGCCAGCAGCAGCGTCAGGATCTCCAGGTCCGTGGCGTCCGGCACCCCGTCCGACTCCTCCGGCGCCCCGGTGGCCCCCAGCCGCAGCGGCATCGCCTCCCGCCACACCGCCTCGAACAGCCCGACGAGCGACTCCAGCAGCCCCGAGGCGTGGACGACGAGGGCCGCCGGCTCCGTGCCGCGGGCCGTGAGCGGGACCATCGCCAGGGTCCGGTCCGCGATCACCAGGCTGGTCGGGACCCGGTGCGTCACCCGTACCTGCTCGCCGCGCGCCAGCGCCGTCGACGCCTCGCGGATGCCGGTCGGCAGGCCCAGGATGTCCCGCTCGATCACCACCCGGTACGCGACGCCCCGTACGGCGGCCTGCTCCTCGGCCGGCTCGTTCTCCATCCCGGACACCACCAGCGGCCGGGCGCTGGCCAGCGCGCACACCTCGTGGGCCGCGCCGAGCTGGATCTGGTGGAAGCGGTGCGCGACGGCGCTCGCGCCCGTCACCACCTCGACCAGGTCGTGCACCGCCGACTCGGCGGCCTCGCCGCGGTACTCCCGGGCCAGGAGCTCCGCCGCCTGCTCGGCCTGCTCCAGCTCGATCCGCTGCTGGGTCAGCAGCGCACCCAGCGCCACCCCGGGCGGGGCCGCGACCCAGCGGCCCGGGCGGGCCGAGGACTGCGCCGCCAGGCCGTGCCGCTCCAGGTGCCGCAGGGCGCGCTCGGTCTGCGGCACGGGGAGGGCCAGGCGGTGCGCGAGATCCGGCACCTCCGCCGCCCCGAGCGCGACCAGCGCGCGGTACGCCGACTCCTGGCCCTCGTCCAGGCCTATCGCGTTCAGCAACCCGTCCACCCCCACCTCTCGCCACGGCGTGCCCGCAGGCGGGAACGGCCGGCCGCGGCGCAAACCCGCCGGGCCCATATCACCGCACCTCCCGCCCCTCTGCCAAGGCGAGGCCCCCGCAGCACCAACCTCCCCCGGTGGGACGGCACTTAAGCGGGGGCTTGCCGTGCAATACAACGGCTTGACCGGAATGCGCGCCCCACGGCCGATGCGCCCGATTTCCCGCCCGAACCGACCACGACCCTACGGCCCGACGCCGATGGCCCGCGCCGCGTGCAGCTACCAGCGTCTCGCCCCGCCGCCGATGGCGGGGTCCGGCCAATCCTGCCTCGCCGGCGTTGGAGGCGCGGGTCCGGGCGGAGCCCGGTACCTGGCGGAGCCGGGTTCCTTGGGGGGGGGCCCCCCCCCCCCCCCCCCGCCCCCCCCCCGGGGGGGGGGGGGGGGGGCGCCGC